>JABXKR010000020.1 GCA_013619145.1 Psychromonas sp.
CCTAAGAAACGTTTTAAAATTTCATCACCAGTTTTGCCAATAATCTTTTTCAAGTATTTAGAAAGCAGCATCAATAACAAGGTTAAAGCTAATATGCTGATAATAGCAATTGAAACAGCAATCGTACCTGCTGCTTCAGATGTGTGTGAAAATAGCAGAATAGCAAGTGTTAAGGTGCCGGGTCCTGCGAGCAGAGGAATTGACATTGGAAATACGGAGATATCAGTCTCTTTGTCGGATACAGAGAACTCCATCTCTTTAGTTATCATATGGAACGCCGTATAAAACAGTAATAAACCACCAGAAATACGTAGCGAGTTAATATTAATGCCTAAATGCGAAAATAACGCTTCACCATAATTACCAAATAAAATCAGAGTCGCCCCACTTATCAGAACGGATTTGATGGCCATTATGGTGCGGTGCTTTTTATCACTATTACCTGTTAATGAATTAAAGATAAGTGCAGCACCAATTGGATCGATAATAACAAAGAGTGCCGTTAGCGCATGCAGGTAAATCGCGATATCCATTATACTTCCTTCGTAACAACGTTTAAAAAATCAGGTGCGCAATACCGGCTATTACAGGTAATGTTACTAATGTACGTAAAATGAAAATAACAAATAACTCTGCAATATTAACCGGTATTTTACTGCCCAGTAGCAATGCCCCAACTTCACTCATGTAAATCAATTGTGTAACTGACATAGCGGCAATAACAAAACGAGTCATATCCGATTCAATAGAGGTCGCTAAAATTGAGGGAATAAACATATCGGCAAAACCAACTACAATAGTTTTTGACGCTTCAGCAGCTTCTGGAATTTGTAACCACTCGAGAAGAGGAATAAACGGGTAACCTAAATATTCGAAAACAGGCGTGTATTCTGCAACAATCAGTGCCAGAGTACCAATCGCCATCACTACTGGAATAACCCCAAATACCATATCAATAACATTTTTAAAGCCATCTTTGAGAGTTTCTTTAAAACCTGATGCCTTTAATGCTTTGTTTAAAGCCTGCTCTAGTCCCCATGAAAACACATTATGACCGGCAGGTGTTAATTCATCATCGACACATTGATCACTTTGATCGATATATTTATTTTTTTTCCAACAAAGCGGAGGTAATTTAGGCACAATGATCGCAGCTACCACACCGGCAACACAAACAGCCAGATAAAAAGGTAAAAATAGATGTTCTAATTTTACCTGTGAAATGACTACCAATGAGAAAGTGATCGAAACGGCAGAGAAAGTTGTACCAATTACAGCAGCTTCTCGTTGTGTATAGAAACGAGACTCATATTGTTTGCTAGTCATTAAGATACCGACACTACCGTCACCTAACCAAGATGCCATACAGTCAATAGCGCTACGACCTGGTAGATTAAAGATAGGACGCATAACCTTAGTTAATAAAGTGCCGAATAACTCCAGCAGGCCAAAATTTAATAACAGTGGTAGTAACATCCCGGCAAAAACAAACACACAAAATAAAACCGGTAATAAGTCATTTAAAACTAATGCGCCAGTGTTTGCTGAATGAATCGCCTCCGGACCTAAACCGGAAAAGGTCATTACAATAAAAACAGCACCGAGAAGACGAATCACAAACCACATAGGCGATACGTCTAACAGGGAGTTTAAAAATTTATTGTCTTGAATTAACTGTATTTTTGCCAGCTTATTTATAACTGTCACTAAGGCGGTAAAGACTACGATACCTGTGATAATTGCTGTTAAAGAGTCTGCAAGTAAGTTTTGTAAGCCTTTAGCAACGATTGCTATCGGAATGGTAATGGCACCTTGATAACTAACAGGTGTCATAAACAGCAAAAGACCAATTAATGAGGGAACAATAAAAGTCAGTATGGTTGTGAGGTTATGCGATTTTTTTGTCGTCACTTCGGTCGTCATTTCTGTTATTACTTTGCTGGTCACTTTTTCCACCTTGAAAACGTATTTTAAATCTGAGTAGTTAAAGGAATTATATAATTCATATTTAACGAAGCGCGCAAGGGTACTTGCTTTAACGGGTGAAGTAAATGCAACAAAAGTTTAATTTTTGGCCTTAGATCAATGTATATTGATGAAATGTTATCAAAGCGATTTTATCCACGCTATGCTGACACTAACCTTTTATAGAAACAGATAACATTAGTGGGTAGGATAATTATTATGAATAAAGATTTGATTATTAAATCAGCAGCTAATTTAAAAAAAGCTGTGCCTTTAATGATGAAATACCATGTGCCGACAACGCCATTAAATTACGCATTGTGGTATAGCTATGTTTCTAATGATATTCCTGAATTAAATGCAAAATTAGACAATTTAATTGCCAATTATAATGTTTGCCCGCCGATCCAAGCTGAATCTTTATATCGGGAATTTGTTGCTGATAAAAGCGAATCCAGCACTTGGGATGTGAGGCAATGTATCGAAAAAATGCTGATCCAATTGGATCAGTCGTTAACAGATACAAACAGTGATACCACTCAATTTCAGGAAGCCTTTGATAAAACATTTGTCGATATCCATCGTGTTGAAGAAGATGGTTGTTCAGTAGAAGATGTATTGGTATTGCTTAAAAAGCTTGAAAGCGATTCAAAAAATATGCAGCGTTCAACGCAGTTTTTTAGTCAAAGTTTAGCTACCGCGAAAGATGAAATTGCGTCATTAAAAGTACAGCTTCAAAAAAGTCAAAAACAAGCCTTATATGATTCTTTAACGGGGTTATTAAACCGCCATGCTTTTGATGCAGAGCTTTCGTCGTTTTTGAATAATGACAGTCCGGGTTTATGTTTAATAATGGCTGATATTGATTATTTCAAAAATTTTAATGAGCAGTGGGGACATCTGTTAGGCGATCAGGTTTTAAAAGCGGTAGGAAGGAAAATAAATGACAGCATGCGAGGAGGTGCGACAGCGTATCGTTTTGGTGGTGAAGAGTTTGTTATTTTGCTACCCAAGAGTAACTTGAGAATTGCCCGTCACTTTGCAGAAACACTGCGCAAGTTAATTGAAAAGCTGAGCTTAAAAGATAAACGTAGTGCAGAAACGATTAAAAATATCACCTGTTCTTTTGGGGTGGCTGAATTTGAAAATGGTGAGTCGTTAAGCAGTTTTATCACCCGAGCGGATGACTATTTATATCAAGCTAAGCGTTTAGGGCGGAATCGTGTTTTACCGATGTGATAACAAAAAATAACTAGGTTGATGAGTTTGAAGAAGATTATTGTAAATGGAAAGTTAATTTCGACCTCTAAAGTGGTTTGTGTCGGCCGTAATTATGTTGAGCATATTAAAGAGTTAAATAATGAGATGCCTGATCAGGCGGTTATTTTTGTTAAACCTAATTCTGCTATCAGCTGTGATATTTTTAGTGATCCCGATGAATCGATTCATTATGAAGGGGAAATCTCATTTATTATTGAAAGCGAAAAAATTAGTGCTGTTGGTTTTGGATTAGATCTCACTAAACGAGACCTGCAGTCAAAATTAAAAAGCCGGGGTTTGCCCTGGGAGCGAGCAAAAGCATTTGATAAATCAGCCGTATATAGTGAGTTTGTAAGTTTTTCAGGCAAGCTTGAAGATTTGTCCCTGCAACTATATATCAATGATATTTTAGTTCAGCAGGCGGATTTTGATTTGATGATTTATAAGCCTCAGCAAATCATTGAAGAAGTTGCATCATTTATGAGTTTTGAAGATGGCGATATTTTGATGACGGGTACCCCAAAAGGGGTGGGGAAGGTTTTTCTGAATGATCAATTTACTGGGCGAATATTTTCTGGCGATACATTATTAATTGAGCAAAAATGGATTGTAAGATAACTGCAACAACTGCTCTGCCAATATCAAAAAAACAGCTTATTTATTAGTTGTAATCAACGAGAGTTAATTTATTCCTGATAATTCTCGTTTTTCCACTCATTTACACCAGCTCATTTCATCTCAGCACTAGCCATATCTCTCTGATTTGCGTAAAATTGCGCCCTTATATTTTTTAATCACTTGCTTTAGGTAGAGATAAATCAATGCAGCACCTTGATGACATAGTTGCTAATGCGCAACAACAGATAGAAAATGCCAAAGATGGCAATGAATTAGAGCAGATTCGTCTACAGTATTTAGGCAAGAAAGGTCTGATGACTGAGCAGATGAAAGGCTTAGGTAAGCTTCCTCCAGCAGAAAAACCAGCTGCAGGCCAGATGATTAATAAAGCAAAGCAAGCGATTCAAGCTGTTTTAGTCGCGCGTAAACAAGCGATGGAAGCAGAAGTTCTAAATGCCAAATTGGCTCGAGAAACAATCGATGTAACATTGCCAGGTCGTGGCGCACAATTAGGTGGCGTTCACCCGGTGACACGTACTATTGACCGTATTCTTGGTTTTTTTGGTGAATTAGGCTTTGAAGTTAAAAATGGTCCTGAAGTTGAAGATGCTTACCATAACTTTGATGCGTTAAATATTCCACCGCATCACCCGGCGCGTGCCGATCACGATACCTTCTACTTTAATCCAGAGTTAGTATTACGTACGCAGACATCTGGTGTACAGATCCGTACTATGGAAAAAGAAAATCCACCTGTGCGTATTATCTCTCCAGGACGTGTTTACCGTAACGATTACGACCAGACACACACTCCAATGTTTCATCAGGTAGAAGGTTTGATGATTGCAGAGAATGTAAGCTTTACACAGCTTAAAGGTATTTTGCATGACTTTTTACATAACTTCTTTGAAGAAGATCTAGAGGTGCGTTTCCGCCCATCTTACTTCCCGTTTACAGAGCCTTCTGCTGAAGTAGATGTGTTAGGTAAAAACGGTTGGTTAGAAGTTTTAGGCTGCGGCATGGTTCACCCGACAGTTTTACGTTCAATGGGTGTTGATCCTGATAAATATTCAGGCTTTGCATTCGGTATGGGTGTTGAGCGTTTAACAATGTTACGTTACGGCGTAAATGATTTACGTTCTTTCTTTGAAAACGATCTTCGTTTCCTCAAGCAATTTAAGTAAGGGTTAAAATAATGAAATTTAGTGAAGCTTGGTTACGAGAGTGGGTTAACCCGGAAATTACACGAGATGAATTAGTACATCAAATTACTATGGCCGGTCTTGAAGTTGATGATGTAGACGCGGTTGCTGGTGAGTTTACAAAAGTATTAGTGGGTGAAGTGGTTGAATGTGGCCAACACCCGGATGCAGATAAATTACAAGTGACCAAAATCAATATCGGCGAAGATGAATTAATCGATATTGTTTGTGGTGCTAAAAACTGTCGTTTAGGTCTTAAAGTTGCCGTTGCTGTTGTTGGTGCTGTACTGCCTGGCGATTTTGAAATTAAAAAAGCCAAACTACGCGGTCAGCCATCATTTGGTATGTTGTGTAGTGAATCAGAGCTTGGCATGGCAGAAAGCGCAGAAGGTATCATTGAACTACCTGCAGATGCGCCAATCGGTAGCTGTGTTCGTGAATACTTACAACTTGATGATGTAATTATTGATGTTGATTTAACGGCTAACCGTGCTGATTGTTTCGGTATTGCCGGCCTTGCTCGTGAAGTAGGTGTATTAAACAGCGTATCTGTGACTGAGCCAACATGGGAAAACGTTGCGGTAAGCATTGATGATCAAGTTGCGATTAATCTGCAAGCACCAACTGCATGTCCTCGTTACTTAGGCCGTGTTATCCGTGGTATCAACCAGGATGCTACAACGCCATTATGGATGGTTGAAAAATTACGTCGTTGTGGTGTGCGCAGTGTTGATGCGGTTGTAGATATTACTCAGTATGTACTGCTTGAGTTTGGTCACCCGATGCACGCTTTTGATTTAGATAAATTAGAAGGTGGCATTGAAGTTCGTCTTGCAACTCAAGATGAAAAATTAACTTTATTAGATGGTAAAGAAGTTAAATTAAACGAAGATACATTAGTGATTGCCGATCAACAAAAAGCGCTAGCAATGGCTGGTATTTTTGGTGGTCAAGATTCGGGTGTAGCAACAGGTACAACTGACATTTTCCTGGAAAGTGCGTTCTTTGCACCGCTTGCAATTGCTGGTCGTGCGCGTGCTTACGGTCTGCATACAGATGCATCTCACCGTTATGAACGTGGTGTAGATCCAGTATTACAAGCAAAAGCGATGGAACGAGCAACACAACTGCTTGTTGAAATCTGTGGTGGCAGTGTTGGTCCTATTACTGAAGCGGTAAGTGAAGAAAATATACCTGCTCAAGCAACGATTACGCTACGCCGTAGTAAATTAGATCGTTTAATCGGTATTTCAATTGATTCTGACCGTGTTGAAGAAATCCTTACCCAGCTTGGCTGTGAAGTGACTGCTACTGCTGATGCGTGGACAGCTATTGCTCCGACGTACCGTTTTGATATGGAGATTGAAGAAGATCTAATCGAAGAAGTGGCACGTGTTTATGGTTACAACAATATCCCCAATATTGCGCCAGAAGCCGCATTAACTATGCCAGCTCATAATGAAGCAACATTAAATCTGTCTAGAATTCGTGACGTATTAGTGAATCGTGAATACCAGGAAGCGATTACTTATAGCTTTGTTGACCCAGATAAACAGCTTAAATTACATCCACAAGCTGACGCATTAATTCTGCCACATCCTATCTCTAAAGATATGTCAGCAATGCGTGTTAGTTTATGGACTGGTTTATTAGAAAGTGTTTCTAAAAACCAAAAACGTCAACAAAACCGTGTACGTTTATTCGAAACGGGTTTACGTTTTGTTAAAGATGAAAATGCTGAGAATGGTATTGCACAACAAGAGATGTTATCGGGTGTTATCATTGGTAATTTAAATGATGAACATTGGAATATCGAAACACGAAATGTTGATTTCTTTGACCTAAAAGCAGATTTAGAAGCGCTATTAGATCTTTGTGTTGATGACTCAAGCTTTGAATTTAAAGCTGAGACACATAGTGCATTACATCCTGGACAGTCTGCAGGTATTTACCGTGATGGTAAAAATATCGGTTATATCGGTACATTGCACCCAAGCCTGACTAAACCTTTTGCATTAAACGGTACGGCGATTGTATTTGAAATCGAATTAGATCAAATCACCACCCGTAAATTACCGCAGGCTGGCGATATCTCTAAGTTCCCGGCTAACCACCGAGATCTGGCATTTGTTGTTGATGAACAATTAAATGCAGGTAACGTCTTAAAATTTATAGAAAAAATTGGCGGAACTGAATTAGTTGGCATAAACTTATTTGACGTATACCAAGGACAAGGTGTTGAGGAAGGTAAGAAGAGCTTAGCAATAGGTTTAATCTTACAAGATACGACTCGTACCCTGGAAGAACAAGAGATTGCTGAGAGCGTGAATAATATCGTAGAAGCAGTTTCTCTGGAGTTTAATGCATCGTTGAGAGATTAATTTATGGCACTGACTAAAGCTGAAATAGCGAACCATTTATCCGAAAAAATTGGTTTAAGCAAACGAGAAGCAAAAGAGTTTGTTGAGTCGTTTTTTGAAGAAATTAAAGCAACGTTAGAAAGTGGAGAGGCAGTTAAAATCTCTGGTTTTGGTGGCTTTGAATTAAAAGATAAAGGTGAACGTCCAGGTCGTAACCCTAAAACTGGTGAAGATATTCCTATTGCCGCACGTCGGGTTGTTACATTTCGAGCAGGACAGAAACTGAAAGAATTGGTAGAAGAAAATTTACCAGACACAGCAGACAAACTTTAGTTTTCTCATCGTAATAAAAAAGTCGCATTTGCGGCTTTTTTTTTACTTTGTAAAGTATCTACTGGGTATAATGCCAATTGAAGATAGTTCAAGTTTATGAGCTGGCTGTTCTGCGCTCGTTTTTTAGCCGTACAGACAATTTGGCGGACTGAACTCCGATTTCACATTTTAGGTAAACCGTTAAAACTTTACAGCTCTACCCGGTTAATGACGATGGTATAATAAATCAGACTATTTAATTGTGTTTGCTATAAAGTTGCCATATAGCTAGCTATAAAAAATTTAAGAACAAACTATTTAATCCCCAACAAGAGTGAAAAATTATGTACTGTCCTTTTTGTAGTGCACAAGATACGAAAGTGATCGACTCTCGATTAGTTGCAGAAGGCTCTCAAGTACGTCGTCGCCGTTCTTGTAATGAATGTCATGAGCGTTTTACCACCTTTGAAGTCGCTGAACTTGTTATGCCTCGTTTAATTAAATCAGATGGTCGCCGAGAGCCATTTAATGATGATAAATTGCTGGTAGGAATTAATCGCGCACTTGAGAAAAGACCGGTTAGTATTGAAGCGATAGAAAGTGCGGTTAATAAACTTAAATCTACATTACGTGCAACTGGTGAACGTGAAGTACCATCGAAAATGGTTGGTGAATTAGTGATGGAATTACTGAGAAGTTTAGATAAAATTGCATATATTCGTTTTGCTTCTGTGTATCGCTCATTTGAAGATGTAAAAGAGTTTGGTGAAGAGATTGCTAAACTGGAAAAATAACCGTGTTTTTGTCGGTTTTATATGTGGAATATAGATGAACGCTGCTCACTTTTCAGATTTAGATAAGCACTACATGTCCCGCGCCATCGAATTAGCTAAAAAAGGGCGCTTTACTACTTCCCCTAATCCCAATGTTGGTTGTGTGGTTGTAAGCAATGATATTATCGTTGGCGAAGGTTTTCATGAAAAAGCGGGCTTGCCCCATGCCGAAATTAACGCCTTAGCCATTGCACAAACTAAAGCAATCAATGCTACTTGTTATGTCACTTTAGAGCCGTGTTCTTATTACGGTCGAACACCACCTTGTGCGTTAGCATTAACCGAAGCAGGGGTTAAACGAGTGGTGATTGCGATGGTTGATCCCAACCCTAAAGTAGCAGGTCGCGGTATCAGCATATTAGAAGAAGCCGGCATTCAGGTGGATATCGGATTGCTTGAAAATGAAGCCCTAAAATTAAATCGTGGTTTCATTAAGCGTATGCAAGTTAAGCAACCGCGTGTAACCGTCAAGTTAGCATCTAGTCTGGATGGAAAAACAGCACTGAAAAATGGTGAGAGTCAGTGGATCACAGGCCCGAAAGCGCGGATTGATGTGCAATATTACCGAGCGATGCAAAGTGCGATTTTAACAGGTAGCGGTACTGTGATTGCAGATGATCCCAGTCTCAATGTTCGTTATGAAGAATTACAACAAAGCACTGATTTTAAGAATGAAATCGAAAAGTCTGCAATTCGTCAACCGATTCGCATTGTTTTAGATTCACACAATAAATTGAGCCTCAATGAGAAGCTGTTTACACTTGCCGGTAAAGTGCTGTTAGTTGCGCTTTCACCGCGTGCTGATTTACAAAATAAACAGTTTAAAGCTGATGTCGAGCAGGTTATCTGCGCCGATGATGGTCATGGCCGCATTGATTTAAATCTGTTGTTAACTTCCTTAAATGACTATGAAATTAATGACCTTTGGGTAGAAGCTGGTGCCACACTTTCTGGTGAATTTTTTAAAAATCAATTAGTTGATGAATTTATACTGTATCAGGCACCAAAATTAATGGGCGATCAGGCGAGAAACTTAGTAAACTTACCTAACTTTTCAAAAATGGACGAAGTTGTGCAGTTAAAGTTACAAAATATGGCTTTAATTGGTGACGATATTCGACTTATAAGTAATCGAGATTAATATGTTTACAGGCATCATAGCTGCAGTGGGTCATGTCACTGCAATTAAACACAATGAAAAAGATATGACCATCAGCGTTGCTTCAGGAGAGCTGGATTTAAGCGATGTTAAGTTAGGTGACAGCATCGCTAATAACGGTGTTTGTTTAACCGTGACTAAATTAAGTGATGGAGGTTTTGATGCTGATGTTTCTTATGAAACCATAAAACGCAGTGGTTTTGCACAAATTAAAACAGGTTTTGCTATTAATTTAGAAAAAGCGATGCAGATGAACGATCGTTTTGGCGGGCATATTGTCAGTGGCCATGTTGATGGAGTGGGAGAAATTACTTCGATTACGCCGCTTGGCAATGCGTTTGAATATTGGATTAAAGCACCTAACGAATTAGCTAAATACATTGCTGAAAAAGGTTCAATTACTGTTGACGGCATCAGCCTGACCACTAATGAAATTGATGGCGCTTCTTTTAAATTAACTATTATTCCGCATACTATTGCACAAACTAATATGGTTAATTATTCCGTTGCTACTCAGGTCAATTTAGAAGTGGATGTGATATCGCGTTATTTAGAGCGTCTGATGTTGGGCGAAAAAGCTTCACAAAGTACAAAACAAGAAAATAAATCAACAATGGATCTGCTCGCTCGTAGCGGGTTCTTAGGTTAAGCCTGGCAACCGAATAGGGACAAACATGAAATTAAATACTACTGCTGAAATTATTGAAGATATCCGTTTAGGTAAAATGGTTATTTTAATGGATGATGAGGATCGTGAAAACGAAGGTGATCTGATCATGGCTGCCGATTTGGTGACACCTGATGCGATTAACTTTATGGCGACTAACGGCCGCGGTCTAATCTGTTTAACGCTGACAGAAGGACGCTGTGAACAGCTTAAATTACCATTAATGGTTGATGATAATACCGCCGCTTTCTCGACAAACTTTACTGTTTCTATTGAAGCTGCTGAGGGAGTGACTACGGGTATTTCTGCTGCCGATCGTGCGGTGACGGTACAAGCTGCTATTGCCAAAGATGCCAAACCAACTGATATTGTGATGCCTGGTCATATCTTCCCGCTAAAAGCGCAGGCCGGCGGTGTATTAACACGTGCTGGTCATACTGAAGCTGGTTGTGATTTAGCGCGTTTAGCTGGGCGTGAACCAGCCGGGGTAATTGTTGAAATCTTAAATGATGATGGCACTATGGCACGTCGTGCTGATTTAGAACTGTTTGCTGAAAAACATGGGCTAAAACTGGGTACGGTTGCCGACTTAATTGAATACCGTAATAACAATGAAACGACTATTGAGCGAGTCAGCAGCTGTAAATTACCGACTGAGTTTGGTGAGTTTGATTTAGTTGCATACCAGGACACTATTGATAAACAAGTTCATTTTGCATTAGTAAATGGCGAAATTAAAGAAGGTGCGACTACTAACGTTCGAGTGCATTTACAGAACACTTTTACCGATAACTTCTTTTCAGACCGTTTAGGTGCACGTACTTGGCCTTTAAGTAATGCAATGCAGCGTTTAGCGAAAGACGGCGGCATACTGGTGATGTTAGGTCATCAGGAAACGGCGGAGTCATTAATCGAACAGGTTAAACATATCGCTAAACAGGACGCGGGAGAGCGTGTTTCATCTAAACCGCAGGGGGCAAGCCGCCGTGTTGGTGTCGGTTCGCAAATTTTGCGTGATTTAGGTGTGCATAAGATGGCACTTTTAAGCTCTGAGAAAAAATATCACGCATTAGGTGGTTTTGGACTGGAAGTCGTTGATTACATCACTGAGTAATCAATGTTAGGCATAGAAATAAAATGTGTTAGAATGCACAAAAATTTGCAATAAGGGTAGAAAATGAAAATAATTGAAGGTGGCTTAGCTGCTCCACAAGCGAAAATCGCAATCGTAATCTCTCGTTTTAACAGCTTTATCAATGAGCAGTTATTAGCGGGCGCAATTGATACCCTTAAACGTACAGGTCAGGTTGAAGACGATAATATCACTGTGGTTCGTGTACCTGGTGCTGTTGAACTTCCACTTGCAGCTAAACGTGTTGCAGCATCTAAAAAATACGATGCAATTATCGCATTAGGTACAGTTATTCGTGGTGGTACACCACATTTTGAATTTGTTGCTAATGAATGTAATAAAGGTCTTGCACAAGTCTCAATGGATTTTGATACACCAGTAGCATTTGGTGTATTAACAACGGATTCAATCGATCAGGCAATCGAACGTGCAGGCACTAAAATGGGCAATAAAGGTAGCGAAGCTGCTTTAAGTGCTTTAGAAATGGTTAATGTAATGGCGGAATTAGGATAATGAAAATGAAACCTGCAGAGCGCCGTCGCGCTCGTCAATTTGCAGTACAAGCGGTTTACCAATGGCAAATTACTCAACTAAATGTTGGTCAAATTATTGATCAATTCAGTGTTGATCAAGATTTGTCAAAAACAGATGTTCCATACTTTAAAGAGTTATTAACGGGTGTTGTTCATCGAGTTGAGTCTTTAGATGAAAATCTGTCTCCATATCTTTCTCGTAAAATCGGTGATGTGGATATGGTTGATCTTGCGGTATTACGTATTGCAATGTTCGAGTTAACTTACCGTACTGATGTACCGCATAAAGTGGTATTAAACGAAGCGATTGAGTTGGCTAAAGATTTTGCAACAGACGAGTCTTACAAATTTGTAAATGGCGTTTTAGATAAAGCATTACGTAGTTTAAAACTGCGTGAAGAAACTGCTAACGGTTAATTGCAAGCTATTCTTCACAAATTAAAATCCAGTAGCCATTTACTTAGCTACTGGATTTTTTTTGTACCCTAGAAATAGGTTCAGAAATTGAAACTCGAACAGGAAAGATAATGAATAAAAGTTTTATTACCAATTTAGTCGCAACTGTCATTTTGATAGTGGGTTTACTATTAGGTGAAAGTGAATATGCAGCTATTTTAACTATGGTTGGTTTATTTGCACTTTCCGGTGCGTTAACGAACTGGTTAGCGGTATTTATGTTATTTGAAAAAGTGCCGCTTTTATATGGCTCTGGTGTTGTACCTGCACATTTTGAAGAGTTTAAAAAAGGCATTCGCTCATTAATGATGGATCAGTTTTTTACCCTTGAAAATGTAGATCGATTTTTAAGTGCCGGTTCCCTTTCACCGACGCATCTTAATTTACAACCAGTTATCGAAAAAGTAGATCTTAACCCGACCTATGACGGTTTAGTTACAGTGATTATGGAGTCTTCATTCGGCGGCATGTTAGGCATGTTTGGCGGCGAGGAAGCATTAACACCGCTGCGTGAACCGTTTATTAAACATATGAAAAAATCAATTATCGATTTAACAGAAGATGAAAAATTTATTGCTCTTTTAAAAGATGAGATTGAGCAACCAGATATGATGCACGATATCTTAGCAAAAATTGAGCAGATCATTGAACAACGTTTAAATGAATTAACCCCGTTATTAGTTAAACAAATTATTCAAGCAATGATTAAAAAACATCTTGGTTGGTTAGTTGTTTGGGGAGGAGTATTTGGTGGTTTGATCGGTTTAATCAGTACTTTTGTTATGATTTAAAATCACAGGCATAGAGTTTTAAATTCTATGCCTTTTATTTTTTTCTTTGCATAAAATAAACTGGATATTCTTCTGCTAGCTAGAATTGTAAATCAAATATGATTGCAAACCTTTTTAATCCCCTTAAAGACTCCCCCCTCAAAAGCTGTTGGCATAAATCTCCTTATCAGTAATACCAATCCGCAAAATTAATTGATCTATTTTTGTTTTTGGAAGTGCGGTTTTAACCGCGCAATATCATAGGCGCGACTGAAGTCGCACTTCCACAAATAGAGCATAATATTAAGTGGATTGGTATAATCACATACCAGTCAAAAATTAATAAAAACAAACGTCAACTTGCTTTGAAGTTTTTTTTGAAAAATAACTTATTCCAATCAAATATCAGTTCGATATTTGAATTACATCTTTAATTAACTCCACTTACAAAACCTTTGCAGATGTAGGGACAAATATAAAATATTATATTTTCCGGCATAGATATTTATAGTTATTTAATGTGATTCAAAGCGTTATAGGAATTATTGATTGTTTGATGATAATCATGTATTTTAGCGGGTCGATGTGCGTGTAATAAAAACACTTTTACAGATGATTAATACAGATTTTCATGTTGTTATTTTAATTTCTTATTGCACTACATTATCAAATTTTATTTATATCAGATCACCACGGTTTTTTGTAAGTTATTAATTTAAAAGGCATTTGCTTATGTTCGTTTTTGTGTCCCCTGAAAAGAAACAACAATTTAGTATTGTTAAAATAAGCAAAATAGCATCAAACATGAACATGGAGAGTAAATCATGAGC
>JABXKR010000024.1 GCA_013619145.1 Psychromonas sp.
TAAACTGCCTATCTAAATCAATAACTCTGTTTTTTAAACTTTGCAGTGAGCAACCATTATTATCAATCACAAAATCGGCTTTCTGTAAGCGTTGTTTACGATCTATTTGGCTATTTATAATTGCTTTTATATTTTCTACTGAAACGCCGTCTCGGGCACTTGCCCGCTTAATTTGTAATTCGGGGTCGAGATCCACCACCAAATCATAATCAGTCAAAATATCTAATTTATTTTCAAACAGTAATGGCGCTTCTAATAAAACATAGGGCCCGTCAGCCTCTGCTAATAAACGGATAATTTCAGTTCGAATCAACGGATGCAAGAGATTGTTTAACCACTGTTTTTGCCCATTATCCTGAAAAATAATCTCACGTAATAGTGAGCGATTTAACACGTCGTCTATTAATATCTCTTTACCGAAATGTTCCTCAATTTTTTTTAACGCCGGTTGCCCTTTAGTAACAACTTGACGGGCAATAAGATCCGCATCGACAGTTGTAACATTCAGCTCAGAAAAAAAAGAGGATACCGTTGATTTACCACAACCAATTCCCCCGGTTAAACCAATTATCAATGCCATAAATACTCCAGTTTGCTAATGATTGTATATTTTATAAGAGTTCGCGTCTGAGATCATTGCTATTAACAAGGCATTGCAGGTAATATTTGTTTTTTTATTGTTTGATGGAAATAAACCATGGTTGCACAAGAGATAGCACAAAGTGTGAAAATTGCCTTACATGAAGATTTAAACGGATTGCCCCCGACAGAGGGTGATATCACAGCGAATTTAATTCCTGAAGATAAACAGGCAAAAGCAGTTGTTATTACACGTGAAGATGCTGTTTTTTGTGGGCAAGCATGGACTCAGGAAGTGTTTAGACAACTTGGTGGAGATGTAAAAATCACCTGGTTCGTTAAAGATGGTGACTTTGCTAAAGCCAATAGCAAACTTTTTTCTCTTGAAGGCTCGGCGCGCACATTATTAACGGGTGAACGAACTGCACTTAATTTTATACAAACACTTTCAGGTATTGCCAGTAAAGTTAAACTGTACATAGATTTGATTGCAGAAACCGATTGTAAATTACTCGATACCCGTAAAACTTTACCTGGTTTACGTAATGCATCAAAATATGCGGTTTTATGTGGTGGTGGTTTTAACCATCGTTTAGGGCTGTTTGATGCTTATTTAATTAAAGAGAACCATATCCTTGCCTGCGGTGGTATAGCGCAAGCGATAGCCATCGCCAATGAACAACATCCGGAGCGCTGGGTTGAGGTTGAGGTTGAAAGTATCGAAGAGCTAAAATTAGCTCTGGATGCAGGCGCGCAACGAGTGATGCTGGATAACTTTACCGTGCCGATGATGATCGAGGCGGTGGCGATTAACAATAAAAATGATCATACCGCAGATTTAGAAGTATCAGGCAATGTTAATCGCAAAACAATTCTCACCTATGCAAAAACGGGAGTTGACTATATTTCCGTTGGTGCGCTTACCAAACATGTACAAGCAGTTGATCTTTCAATGCGTTTTGTTGAGTAATTTGCATTAACTTAAAAACTCCCTAGACTGATATAAGTTTTGTTTAGGGAGTCAATTTATGCCTGCTGTTTTAATCTTTTGTTTGACACTACTGTTTTCCCCTTTTGCACAGTCAGCCACTGCTCCGCAAATTCAACTTGCCACGATTTACCATCAGGATATTAATATTCAAGAGTATTGGATAAGTGAAAAACTCGATGGAGTCCGTGCTTATTGGAATGGTAAAAACCTTATCTCTCGCCAAGGTAATATTTTTAACGCGCCCTTATGGTTCACTAACGGTTTTCCTGATACCCCGCTCGATGGTGAACTATGGATAAAGCGCAACCAATTTGAAAAGGTATCAGGTATTGTGCGCAAACAGCAGGCAGATAGAGAGGAGTGGAAGAAAATCTCTTTTATGATTTTTGATCTGCCAGGCTCATTAGTCGATTTCAGTGAGCGAATAAAACTGATGGAGAAGATTGTTGAAAACAGTGCTTCTCCCTATCTTAAAATGATTAAACAGCAAAAACTGCAAAGCAATCCTGAGCTGCAGTTATTACTAGAACAAGTGCTAGCTAAAGGTGGCGAAGGTTTAATGCTGCATAGAGGTAGTGCTTACTATCAGGCTAAACGCAGTAAGGATTTGATGAAACTAAAAAAACATCAAGATGCTGAAGCAGTTGTATTACAACATATTCCAGGAAAAGGTCGAAACAGCGGCAGACTTGGCGCACTATTGGTAAAAACAGAAGCGGGTATTATCTTTAAAATTGGCGGTGGATTTTCCGATCTTGAACGTGAAAATCCGCCTGCAATTGGTTCAACTATCACTTATAAATATATCGGTAAAACCAAAAACGATGTGCCTCGTTTTGCCAGTTTTATGAGAATTAGAGAGCAGTTTTAACAGATAGCTAAAGTTGCTCAATAACAGTTTGATTGGCCTGCGGAAATGAATATAAAGCTAATTGCGCTTTACTGACCCATTTAATCGGCTGGCCCTCCTTACCTTGCGCTTCCCCTGCAAACTGCGTAACCAGATAGAAATGTAAATTTAATTTCTGATCGCCATAATCAAAAAACTTTGATTCAATAAGCTGGTAGTTTATGGCATTTAATCCCACCTCTTCCGATAACTCCCGGCACATCGCCTGCTCGGACGTTTCACTTTTTTCAACTTTCCCCCCAGGAAACTCCCACTTCTCTCCCTGGTGCACGCCTTTTGGCCGCAAACAGATTAAAAATAAATTTTGTGAATTTTTTACAATGGCGATACTAATTTCGTTTTTTTTCATTGTATTAGGTAACCTTGTAAGTTGTACCAACGCCCAATTAACCGGTGAACAACGCACTGAGGCGTTTCCGCATTACACCGTAACCACCTGATTCGATTGGAAGTAAAAATACCACGCATTGTAAATCCAGTTGAATTATTCGCTACTTGTTAGCTTTTCGTAGTTAGTAGTTAAGAGAAGCGGATGAAATTTCAACCTTTCCATCATTTTCATTAAAAAAGGGATAATTGGGGTCAGAGTAAATTTAAAATTTAATTTTACTCTGCCTCCAATTGCTCTGCTTTGTTAAAAGTTAGAACGAGCCCAGTGACTAAGTTCTTCAATTGGTTTAGGAAAACCAACGGTATAAACAAAACGATTTTCACTATCTTCAAAAATACTATTGCTTACACCAAGTAAAACAAAGCCATCTGCTAATAGTTTGCTTGCATCTTGAGCACATTCAGTTTCAACAATTTTTGTAATTTGGAGAAGCATTTCTTGAGATTTTGTAATTTCCACGTTGTGCATGATTATCCTTGTGTATATAACTAAGCTGTAGAATGCTTTTACAGCCAAATTTCAGAATAAACAAGTTCCTATAACGACCTCAACGCTGCAAACACCTGCGCGTAAGTTGGCGCTGTTTTTGCGTTTTTTTGGCTTTTAGCAAAAACAGAGACAGAGACAGCCGTAATGCGTCCGGTGATTTGCTTTGTTATATGCAATTAAAACGCAGATCCAGGCTGTTTCAAAAATTCTATTTCTTCAGCTGTAGACACACGATTTAAAATCGCATTTCTATGGGGATATCTGCCAAATTTTGCAATTATATCTCGATGCTTAATTTCAAAATCTAAATTAGATTGAATACCATTGTTTTTATATAACTCAACAGCAACGTCATGAATATTCAATGATTCGCTATGCATGTATGGCATATACATGAAGCTTCTTTCTATTTCATTTAGTTCATGGTGCTTGCCAAGAGAGATAGCTTCTTGCGAAAGAGCTAAAGCTAATTGATCAGATAAAAATGCTTTAGGCGTATCTCTAAATATATTTCTAGAAAACTGATCTAAAACAATAATTTCCGCTAAACGCCCCTTAGCTGAACATCTCCATTCAAATAGTTCACATTTGTTAGCTTGCTCATGTAAAGCTAAGAACTTGTCCTCAATAAGTCGATCAAAGCTAATATCTTTAACCCACCACTTAGATTGTTCTATTTCGTCGAACCAAAAGGATAAAACATCACCATAATTCACCGAGCTCTCCTTTGCATAATCGTGGTAGAGCGATCTGTTACCAGACCGCCCCCACACAGATCCGGACATGCGGAACTACCGCATCCGGCTCTTCAGTTATATATTCACTCGTGTAAAACACGCCCCTAATACCAGTCGACAACAACATTTCGTTTGCTGACTTTTAGTACTTCAATTTAAAAATACGTTAACATCTTATTGAAATCACTCCAATTATAACATTGCCGACCACTTCGCCTATTCAGCCATTTGTACAGTGTATGCAAAACATAACTGTATAAGTTCGCTAAACTGCGACTGTTATCGGGTAGCCCGAAGTAATTCCTAA
Source organism: Psychromonas sp. (assembly GCA_013619145.1). Lineage (GTDB taxonomy): Bacteria > Pseudomonadota > Gammaproteobacteria > Enterobacterales > Psychromonadaceae > Psychromonas. The sequence goes on from JABXKR010000024.1 coordinate 4,405, forward strand.
ATCCTAGCAGTTTTCGTTTTAATTGCGGCAACCACTCTCTCAATTTGAGCGTTCGTTTAGCCTTAATCCATTGGTAATATTCGCTCAGCGTCGCTTTCTGTTTCTTAACAGCAGTTCGTCGCCTGAGTCTCGCTTTACCCTTGGCATCGGTTCCCCAATAAAATCCCCCCCCCTAGTTCGCCCCTCGAATTAAGCTTCTTTTAACTGCACCGTATTTATTTTTTAATTTACCAGCATTAACCCTCAGGCCAATTTCTTTAGATAATATTTTGGTTAAGTCCCACAATATTTTTGGATTGTCGGCATTACCTAGCGAGTAATCAGATAAATTAATACTACTTATTAACATTCCTTTTTCATCAAAACCTACAGGAGATGATGCACCGTATGTTATTAATGGCTCACCTAACATGGAAAGACTTTGAGAAGCATATACAGGAGGAAAGGCATAAATTCCAATATTGGGCATACAAACAGAAGCATCAAGAATTAACCCATCTATTTCAACCCAAGAATGATCAAAGTAACTGGTATCATCAATCTTAACTTCACCGATGCATAGTTTTGAATCTATCCCTTGCTCACTTAGTAACATAAATAGGGCTGCAGAAGTGTCATGACATCCACCTCGGTATTCTGTTTTATAAATCCATGTGAGAACACCTTTAAAAGTTTTGTTTATCAAATAATCATTTTTTCTACTACACGTGATTTTATCAAGATTCTTCAACCAAAGCTTAAATTCCATGGATACCTCTAACATCTTATTAGACGGAACAATTCCGTATTTCCACAAAAAAGACGCCCATCAAATATTTACAATAAAAGTAAACGTTACATTTTTCAGTTCTGTTTATCAAACAGTTATATTTTATAATAGGATTTAGCTATTGTGGAAAGGCGGAATTGTTCCGTATTTGCGGTTGAAACAGGGAAGAGTTCCATAGCAGTGATAAAATAAGTCGCGCCTTGCTTTTGTCCATTTTGAAAATTGCATGATCTACCCCCAATTCACTGATTCTAACATTTGCAATTCAATCACAACTTATGTTTATATGAATGAACGTTCCAGAAGTTAATAATAGAGGTGAATTATAATGATTAAAAACTACCCTGATGCTTTATTTGAAGAAATGAAACTGCTTGCCAAATTCCCTGAAAAATCTCAATTAGAAGGTATTAAAATTCACAATGATGCCAGCCCTGCCATTATTGCTTCAGCTAAATCTTTATTTGACAAAGGTTTAATTAGCCAGCCTGATGGTGGTTACTTAACTGATAGCGGTTTGGAAACAGTAGATCACCTGCACCGCGTGCTAGCGACGTTAAGCTAATTTCTTTATTATGACCCCTGCCTGTTGAGTTATCCCCCTCAGCAAGGTACATTCAGCCTTAATATTTACCCTATTAAGGCTTTTTCCTATGAAAGTTATCTCATTCAATATCAACGGGCTACGTGCTCGCCTTCACCAACTGCAAGCTATTATTGATAAACACCAGCCAGATGTAATTGGTTTACAAGAGATAAAAGTCGATAACGATGCTTTCCCTATTAAAGCGGTTGAAGCGATGGGATACCACGTCTATTTTCATGGTCAAAAAGCGCATTACGGTGTTGCTATGTTATGCAAACAGGAACCCGTTGCAGTGCAATACGGCTTTCCTACTGATAATGACGATCACCAAAAACGTATGATTATGGTTACCCTGGAAGATGAGCAAGGTGAAAAAACACAGGTTTTAAATGGATATTTCCCACAAGGTGAAAACCAGGATCACGAAATTAAATATCCTTATAAACGCCAATTCTATCAAGATTTAAACAGCTATCTGCAAAAACACCATACAAGCGATGATAATGTGATTGTAATGGGTGATATTAATATCTCTCCGCTCGATTTAGATATCGGCATTGGCGAGCATAATGCTAAACGTTGGTTAAAAACCAAGAAATGCAGCTTTTTACCTGAAGAGCGGGAATGGTTAGCAAAACTGATGGATTTTGGTTTTATTGATACCTTCCGCTTATTAAATCCGGAAGTAAATGACCAATACAGTTGGTTTGATTACCGTTCTCGAGGCTTTGATGATAATCGCGGACTACGAATTGATGTGATTTTAGCAACTGAAAAGTTAGCAGAAAAAACGCTCGATGCGGGTATTGATTATGAATTAAGGGGCATTGAAAAACCGTCGGATCATGCGCCTATCTGGACGGAATTTGCTTAATAGCCATATCGAAAAGCATAACAGATAAGCAAGGGCTCACTTACACCCATGTTACTTCAAGATGCAAAATCAGCACATTGAGGTATCACGGGTATAGTAAGTTAGCCACTATCATCCACACAGCTTTAAATCTTTGGCCAGGCTAAATCGGCAACCGCGCCAATATTCTGCAATTTATTTACACAGGATTCACTGTGAAAAAGATCGCCGGACTCCGCTAATGCTTGAAAACTAAAATCATGATTATTCAGAGAAAAATCTATCTGGTAAGCATGCAGATAAGCGCGATCATATTCACCTGTCTGTAAAGACTTTTCAGCATATAAAGGATCGCCACAAATAGCACTGCCGATACTCTTTAAGGCCACGCGAATTTGGTGTGTTTTTCCGGTATGCGGCTTAATAACAAACAGGCGCTTGCCATTTTCCAGGCTGTAACTGAAAAACTGGGTGATCGCTAAATTATTCTTCTGTTTTGTTAGCTTCCACATTGAACGGCGGGATTTCTCCATCCCCCCTTTTATCAGGCCTTGCTTTTTTTTCGGTTTTTTATCACTGACAGCCAGATAATATTTCTGTATTTGATGGTTTGAAAACAGAGCGGCAAGTTGCGCTGCAATTTGCGAGGATTTAGCCAGCAATAAAAGTCCTGAGGTCATTTTATCAAGTCGATGAACACTATAAAGCTTGCATGCCAGTGCTTTTTCAACAGCCACTACCACGCCAAACTCACCATCTTCACTATGAAAGTTAATATCAGCGTGCTTATTGATAACGATAAAATCATCATTTTCGTAAAGCAGTGAAAAATAACCCGCATACTTAGACAGCTCCTCTGCTTTATATTCAGACATTATCAGCAACCAGCACAGAAAAATGCCCTAATGCACTTAATAATGACGGCAGAGAACTGATGATTTCATCCATGCCTGGCAACTGCACAAATAACGCCTGCATTTGTGGATCGTTGCTGTTTGGTGTTGCCATCTTACTTAATAACAACATAGTTGTTTGTAATAACTGTTCAGGCTCAGAGCCAGGTATTAAGTTCAGACTTTGCCAAATATCCTCTGTGCTATGAAAACCAGCCAGATACCCGGATGCGAATGCGATACCTTGTTCAGTCACTTGCTGATATTCATTTAGCCATAACTCGGCCGGCAAAGATAAAGGGGTTGATTGCTGATAATTTACTAAACAGTCTTCATAAAATTGCAGTGCGGCAGCGGCGAAATCACTAGCAAGCGTCTCATTACTAAATGAGGGTGCTAAACCTTGTGCCCATAACAGGGGAAACCAGTCTTGTAGATCAAGCGGCTCCGGGGTAGCGGCAATAACAGAGATAAAGCCCAACATCTCATTTATTTCTCGGGCATTGTCTTTTATTTCGGGAATTTGGCCAAGCTCAACTAATGCCTGATATGCTTTGGGTTGTGTATTCATTAATAATCCATTAGATAATAAAAAGCCTACCAGATGGTAGGCTTTTTAAAATAATTAAGTACACATTTATTTTAGAATAAAGCGTGTGATAAATCGTATAGATCACGACGGAATGGACGTTTCATATCTTCCAGACATTCAATGATATCATGATCAACCATTTTACCATTTTGAATACCGATACAACGTGCACTTTTGCCTTCCATTAGCAGCTCAACACCATGAGCACCCATGCGACTCGCTAGAATACGGTCAAATGCCATTGGTGTTCCGCCACGTTGAATATGGCCTAAAATAGTTGCTCGCGTTTCACGGCCAGTTTTATCTTCAATACGTTTAGCTAATTCATTAACATCGGCAATATGTTCAGTAATAGCAATAATCGCATGCTTTTTACCTTTTTCTTCACCACGTTGAATTTGTACTAGCAATTCCTCTTCATCAAAACCCGCTTCAGGAACGATTACATATTCACTGCCACCTGCAATTGCAGCCCATAGGGTTAAATCACCACAGTAACGGCCCATGATTTCAACAATAGAAATACGGTTATGTGAAGAAGAGGTATCACGTAAACGGTCCACTGCATCAACAACTGTATTTAGACAAGTCATAAAACCGATGGTGTAATCCGTACCTGCGATATCGTTATCGATTGTGCCAGGAATACCGATACATGGGTAACCCATTTCACTCAGTTTTTTAGCACCCATGTATGAACCATCGCCACCGATTACAATAAGCGCTTCAATACCGTGTTTTTCTAAATTTTTAATCGCTTCTTTACGAACACTTTCTTCTTTAAACTCAGGAAAACGTGCACTACCTAAAAAAGTACCGCCACGGTTAATAATGTCAGAAACAGCGTGACGATTCAGTTTTTCAATTTTACCTTGATGAAGCCCTGCATAACCATCATAGATACCAAAAACTTCAATATCATTTGCTAGACAGGTACGTACAACTGCGCGTACAGCTGGGTTCATACCTGGCGCATCGCCACCACTTGTTAAAACACCGATTTTTTTAATCACTTGTTACCTCGACTAATTACATAAATTGACAATTAACCCAAACATCTAAAAACTGCAGATGCGAATTTTTAAATTATTTGAGCATTATTATTCGAAATCGTTATACGATAAAAACACGACATCTTTATGACAGTTTTTCTTTATCGTTTAATACTGGAAACATAATATATGTCCAAGCCACTTGGAAATGCAGGAATAGGCATTTCCAAGTCGTTCGAGCATCTTAGCAGGAAGTAGTTTACCTGTTTTTTTATTAGATGTGATTAAATGATCAATAAAGTTTTGCGCAAATCAACGCAAATCGACACAAATCGACACAAACTACTCAACAAAACCAACCCACATACTTATTTGTGGTAATCCTACTAAATTTCGCGAATTATCTTACAGAAAAAAAAAAGATTCTTTGTTCTTTCGCAAGTTAGCTTTATAAAACATGCGAACAGCTGTCATCTGTTTGTAATATAACGCAGCTAAATTATGCACAAATAAATCAAAAAGGAAATAAGATGAGACATAAAAAAAAGACACTACGTAACAAACATATTTGGTTTTCAATTTGGAATGCTAAAACAGCGAATCTAAGTCCAAAATGTGATGCTCTTTATCAACCCACACCTGTTTCAAACAGATAAAAACAGGTCAAAAGACCTGTTTTTTTATATCTGCTGTTTATCTGATTTAACCTAACGGATCTTCAATTAAATCAAATTCTCAGTCACTAATGCATTTACCCTAGCGTATCTGATGCAACTTTATACGATGGGTCTTCAATTAAGTTAATTTCAACCAATACGCCAGCTTTATGTAAAAGCTTACGGCAATCACGACTCAAATGACGGATATGAACCTTCTTACCCTCGCGAACATAACGATCGGTTAATACACTGATCGCTTCAATCGCAGAGTGGTCAACAACACGTGATGTTGCAAAATCAACAATCACATGGTGCGGATCATTCTTAACATCAAACAACTCTAAGAAATTGCTTACAGAACCAAAAAACAGCGGACCATTCACACTGTAGGTTTTCTCTTTGCCGTCTTCACTAACTTCACTGACTGCATGAATATGACGCGCATGCTCCCAGGCAAACACTAATGCTGAGACAATTACACCCACAAATACCGCAATCGCCAGGTCAGTAAAGACAGTAACGGCACTCACCAAGACAATAACAAAAGCATCTTTTTTCGGCACATTACGCATCATTTTAAATGATGCCCACTCAAAAGTACCTAACACAACGATAAACATCACACCAACCAGCGCGGCTAACGGTACGATTTCAATTAAGCCTGATGCAAATAAAATAAATGCTAATAACCCTAACGCCGCCGTTATGCCGGATAAACGGCCGCGACCACCAGAATTAATATTAATCATCGACTGGCCGATCATTGCACAACCACCCATTCCGCCAAATACACCATTAACCATATTTGATGCGCCCTGCGCGATACACTCTTTATTGGCACGACCACGGGTATTGGTCATCTCATCAACAACCGTTAAGGTTAATAAGGATTCAATCAAACCAACAGCCGCAAGAATCAATGAGTAAGGCAAAACAATCTGTAATGTCTGCATTGAAAAAGGAACAGCAGGAAATGCAAAAGTTGGTAAGCTACCAGCAATAGTCGCATTTTCATTACCCGACATAGTACGTAAAAAATCAACAACGGTACGTGTATCGATGGCTGGAATAAAGTAAACCAGTAATGTCACAATCACAATTGCAGCTAAAGTTGATGGCACTGCTGTGGTGAGTTTTGGTAAGAAATGAATAATTACCATGGTCAAGAGAACTAACGCGAGCATAATATACAGTGGAGAGCCTTGTAACCATTCAAATTGGCCCGCCGCATTTTTAACCTTAAACTGCCCTAGTTGCGCTAAGAAAATAACAATTGCCAAACCATTAACAAAACCGATCATCACCGAATGAGGGACCATACGGATAAATTTACCAAGGTGAAATACACCAAATAAAATTTGCACCAGTCCGGCTAGTAACACGGCAGCAAACAAGTACTGTACACCATGTTCAGCAACCAGTGACACCATAACGACGGCCATCGCCCCCGTCGCACCTGAAATCATACCCGGTCGTCCACCAAAAACAGCGGTAACTAACCCCACCATAAAGGCTGCGTATAAACCAACCATAGGATCAACACCTGCAACAAATGCAAATGCAACGGCCTCCGGTACTAATGCAAGTGAAACGGTTAATCCCGATAACACATCATTTTTAACACTGCTCTTACTGAATTTGGGAAATTCAAACACGGTTTATAATTCCTTTCTTAACGCTAATAAATTGGGCGCGAATTATAGCGAATTTTCAGAGCAATTGATAGCTGACGATTAATAATTAATCATCATATTGATCATCTATTGAGCGAGTTGTATCTTGATAGAGCTGCATGTTTTGTGCTTGTTGCTGCATTGCTTGTTGCTGTAAAACAGTTTCGCGAGCATCTTCATTATTCGATAAATAATAAGCTGTCGGAGCAGACATTGTGCCACCGTTACCTGTCATCATATTCGCCATATCGGCATGAACTTGATACTGAACTTGAGCTTTTTTAAATTGAGCGTATTGCTGCAATTTCTCACCCGTTAACGGGGTATCTGGTTGCTCCGGCAAAGGAACAGCTTGAATCTGAGACTCTGTATTTTTTATTGATGAGTTATCAAGTTGAGCAATCTGCATCGCTTGCGCAGAAATATTGACCTGTACGCCGGGTTCAGCTGCTACGCCGGGATTTGTTTTAACAGCTTCAGTTGCGGGTGCTGAAGTCGAAGTAGCCATAGATTGGATCTGTTGGTAGCCATTGATTTGCATAAATAGACAGCCTTAACTTAAGTGGAATTCGCATCCTACACAGCTTAATTTTCGCACTTTAACTGCGCAAAAATCCATCAAGTCCATTTGCAGGAGCGAATATACTTTAATTATAAAAATAATCAATAGCTGATAAAAATGATTAAGGCGAAAGCTCAGTCTCCCTTTCCCACGCTTGCTGATGATACTGATAAAGCTGATTAGAGCCTAAGTGGTTAACCTTTATATGTTTTTTATCTGCATAAAATCCCTTATTAAAAACAAAGGCACTTTGCAGTAATGGAGGAGTTAACCAAGACGTCTCAACTGCCAAATCTCCCTTACTTTGTAAACGTTCACTGACACGCGCACCTGCTTTAGTCGCTATAGTCCAGCCCCACTCACCAAAAGATGGAACATTTTGGTGGTATTGTTCAACCTGTGTGAATTTAGCCTGCTGCATCGTTTTTGCAATTGATATAAAGGCATTCTGCGCATGAAATGGGGATGTTGACTGCACCACCATAGTCCCATCCGCGTTTAATAAGTGATTTAGACGATAATAAAAATTAACACTGTATAGCTTGTTTAAATCCGGATGGCTAGGATCGGGTAAATCGACAATAATCGCATCAAAAATCTGTTTTTTCTGTAATAAACGGTCAATCGCGATAAATGCATCATCATTAATCACATTAACACGTGGATCATTAAAACTATTCTTTGTTAAACGCTCAATTTTATCTGCTAAATATTCTGGTAACTTGCTTTGTGGTGACTTAAACAGTGCCACTAGATTCGGATCCAGATCGATCAAGGTCACCGCTTTGGGTTGCCATTTTAAAACCTCACGCAGTGCTAAACCATCTCCCCCGCCAATAATTAAAATATTATCTTGTCGGGCAGATGCCTGCATTGCAGGGTGTACTAAAAACTCATGGTAAATCTGTTCATCTAAACTGGAAAACTGCAGCCGTCCGTTAATATAGAAGTTATAAATAGGCTCCATTTCACCACCTAAATGCCGCTGAGTGAATACTAGATTTTGATAAGGCGTTTGTGTCTGATAAACCACCTTGTCCAGATAGAGCATATTCTGCATCTGTTTTTGCCAGAAACCGCCATATTGAAAAACTAACACAACTAATATTGTTAATACTGCATGGCCTAATAATAAGCCTTTAAGATGTTTTAAATATTTTCTAAAACGGATCAAAAATACAAATCCGGCGATAAGATTAAGCGTTGCAGTAAGTGCAGCCGCTTGGCTTATCTCAATGCGCAACATTATTAACACCCAAATAGCAGCCCCAATACCAGCGCCGATATAATCCGCACCATAAATGGTGCCGGCGTTATTTGCCAAATGATGGCCGTAAACAGCTTCTCGAATACGTGCGATTAACGGGATTTCCATACCAATTAAAAAGCCTAATATAAAGGCAAACAGGTATGGCAGCTGCGTGCTCAGCCAGCTGAGCTGCGCCAGGAATCCGCCTCGCGGCAAAGCATCCATCGGGATTTGATAAGTTTCGGCAATTAACTGCGGTAAGGTTTGATTAAAGGCGATAACAGCGGCAATAAAAAGTGTCGCACTGCAACCAATAAAAGCCACTATTAACTCTAAAATAACAAAACCTTGAAATTCATTTTTTATTTTTTTGGCTGCAAAGGCACCTAAGCCCATTGATACAATCATAATACCGATAATCGCATAAATAACGGTTTCAACACTGCCGAGAATTCGCGCGGAATAGTGAGAAAGCAGATACTCATAAATCATTCCGCAGCAAGCGAGTGTTGCCATAATCAATATCAGCAGGCTGTCATCAATCAACAGTCTTAATTTTTTAGGATCGTGCATCTATATTCTCTTTAATACCAATTCCGTTAATTAGATGCTCTATTTAGGCGTAGGAAAAATGGATAAAAGCAAGGCATTGATTGAAGTAACTAGTTGTTCTAATTACAAAATCAATAACGAAGCTAGCATTTATTTTAACAAACATAAATGAATAGAAAATTATTGGATTTGGTATAATGCTAAAAAAAAAGGCCATCAACACAGTGA
>JABXKR010000304.1 GCA_013619145.1 Psychromonas sp.
ACGAAGAATATGAGAAAAACTGACCTCAGGTGCATCCATACTCTGGAGGTTTAAGGCTTGATTGGCTTCGCTAAGCTGTTTTAAATTGCGTAAAAGTTCAGGCTTACAACGAGAGGCTTTACTGGATACGATTTGATCGCAGCCCGCAATTATCCAGCCTAGACGATCTCCGTCTTTTAAGATCCGCCAAGCTAAAAGTGCAGCAACTTCAGCGGCCGCTACCGACTTCATTGTCTCGACAGAAGAAAAGAACATTTTGCAGCGCTGATCAACACATAGGATCACATTTTGATCTTTTTCTTCCGTGTAGCAGCGAACATAGGGTTTACCCATGCGCCTAGTGGTTTTCCAGTCGACATTACGTATATCATCTCCGAATTGATAATGGCGCAGCTCCTCAAAGTTTAATCCGCGTCCACGAAATTGAGAAGCATGCCTGCCGGACAGAATGCTGGCGGAGTGTTTGCCAAGCCCCTGCATCCTTTCGCCTTGGACCTGTAGATGCAGCAGTTGAGGGTAGTCACAGTAGATTCGTGAATCGAGTGCGGGTGATTCCCCCCCTTTCATGGAACTCATTAACCTATCGCAACATGATCAAGCAGTTCATTAACGACCATTTGCTGACTTACCCCATCGGCTAGCGCGTCATAAGAAAGCACCAGTCGATGGGCAAAAACCATTTCAGCAACAGCGCGTACATCATCAGGTAAAATATGATCGCGGCCTGCAAGCCAAGCATGAGCGCGGGCACACTTATCCAGTGCAATGGAGGCTCTTGGGCTGCTGCCTACCGCTATCCATTGGGACAATTGGGCTTGCGGATAACGCTGCGGGTGACGCGTTGCCATCACTAGTCCCACCATGTACTTTTCTACTAAATCAGAGACTTCCACCTGAGCTAGCTCGCGGCGCGCAGTATAAATATGTTCAGGATCGATTGAAGCGCTATTTTGCTCGTTGATGGCAGAGCTGGATTTTTCAGTCTTTTTTAATGCGCTTTTATTTTTTTCTTCATGACGAACCAGTCGGATAATCTCGCGCTCAGCAGCATCGTCTGGGTAGCCTACTGAAACTTTTAGCATGAAACGGTCCAACTGCGCTTCCGGCAGAGGATAAGTCCCCTCTTGCTCTATTGGGTTTTGTGTTGCCAGCACCATAAACAGGGGCGGTAGCTGGTGGCTTTTATCACCGATAGTCACCGTACCTTCTTCCATCGCCTCGAGCAGAGCAGCCTGCACTTTTGCCGGGGCACGGTTAATTTCATCAGCCAGTACTTGATAAATTTCTGTTCCGGTAACGTCTGAAGGCAGAAGGTCGGGGGTGAATTGAATGCGCCCGAAGCTTGCGTCGAACGCATTAGCAAGTGCTTTAACTGAGCGTGTTTTGGCTGTTCCCGGCAGGCCTTCAAGTAATACATGACCATTTGTTAACAGCCCAAGTACCAAGGCTTTCACTACATGACTTTGGCCAATGACTGCTTTTTCTACTTGTTGTATTAGTTGATTAACTGCTTGTTGTGAGGAATTCATAATTTTACTCTATGGTTGCGGCGTCAAGACTAAAGTGAATTTTTATCATTGTTTAATAACACTGTAATGCCTGTGAGTACGGGCATAGCATGCTTAAAAAAGGCAGATATTCCACTACACAGAAAATTGAGCCCATGCTCACCATCGCTTGTTTTAAGTAAGCGATTCTTTGGGCATTCCCCCCAGCAAAGCTTTAAATAGGAACATTGTTTACACTGGGCTGGTAGTGAATCCCGTTTGGCCATACCAAATCCATGTTGGCGAACAGAAATCGCCATCTCATTTAATGGCCGTTGATTAACATTACCGAGAGAATATTCTGGATAAACGTAGTGATCGCAGCTGTAAACTGAACCGTCGTGTTCAATAGCCAGTCCTTTACCGCAAAATTCTGAGGTAACACATAACTGTGAAGGTTTACCCATTAATTGTGCCACCGCCGTTTCAAATAGGTTAACCAGTACTCGTCCTAAATCATTATTTACCCATTCATCAAACACTTGAATAAGAAATCCCCCCCAGTCATCGGCATCCACAGACCAGTCAGTAACAACCGACATCAGGTGACCGGGCTTGGCCTCTTCACTGCCTTGGGTGGGGATCATGCTTTCATTCCAAAACTGCGGCGCGGTCGTTTGAAAATCTTTCGATTCAACACAGGGGGTAAATTGAACGTAAGTTGCCCCTAGCTCCTGAGTAAGAAAACGATAAACTTCAAGTGGATGTTTTACGTTGTGGCGATTAATCACCGCCAGTGCATTAAACGTCACCTTGTACTTTTTGAGGCGTTCGACCGCTTCCATCACCAAATGAAAAGTCGGTTTTCCACTGCGGGTAACACGGTACATATCATGCAGCTCTTGAGGGCCGTCGATAGATAAGCCCACTAAGAAGTTATGCTGTGCAAGAAATTCACACCATTCATCATTAAGTAAAATGCCGTTGGTTTGTAAGTCATTTGCGATGCGAACACCTTCGGGCTGATATTTTCTCTGCAGCTCAACCACTTTTCTGTAGTAATCGATGCCGAGTAAAGTCGGCTCACCACCTTGCCATGAAAACACAATTTCATCGCCATCTTGACTCTCAATATAGCTTTTAATAAATGCTTCTAAAGTTGCATCATCCATAGACACTTCTTTAGGTTGTTCAAGCAATTCTTCTTTATGAAGATAAAAGCAATATTGGCAGTCAATATTACACTTAGAGCCACCTGGTTTTGCCATCACATGAAAACGCCTCTGGTAAGCGGGTACCGCAGAGGTATCACGCTCAGCGCTTTTAAGGGGGGTTACATTCAGTTGTGTTGACTGCTGGATTAAACGACTATTCATATATGGCCTCTGTTATCAATCAAAAGTGGCGCGTATTCGCGCCACAGAAAAGGTGCTATTCCTGAGTCGGAACGAAGCTGCCGGCTTTCATTCTTGGCGGGAATTCTTGGAGTGATTTATATACTTTGCCTACTTCACGTTTAGCTACACCAGTCGCTAAGTATGCTCGGTCAGATAACCATCTGTCGTAACCATAACCTGTATCACCACGCTCAAACGGGTCGATGCTTAAGTCAAAAATGTACGGTACACGAAGTTTGGTAAGCGGGTTACGCCAAATGCCCATACCAGTTTCTTGTTCTTGAACCATAAAGTGGAACTTCCACTGCTGGTAGCGGATACCAGTCAGGTCACCTTCATCACTCCAGTAAACAAATTCCTTACGCGGAGATTCATCGACTTTACCAGTCAGGTAGGGAAGTTGATTGTAACCATCTAAGTGTACTTTGTAGGTCATGTTGTTGACTGACTTACCTTTAAGTAATGACTCTTTTATCTTGTCATCACCCGCTGCTGCTACAAATGTTGGCAACATATCTTCTAATGAAACAATACCGTTAAACTCAGCATTTTGTGCTATTTTACCCTGCCACTTAATAACAGCAGGAACTCGGAAACCACCTTCCCAGCCGGTGTTTTTTTCACTTCTAAAAGGTGTCATGCCAGCATCCGGCCAAGTAGTAATCATTGGTCCGTTGTCGGTTGTGTAAAGGATAATAGTATTATCCTCTATACCTAACTCTTTAATTTTATTTAGAATATCACCAACTTGCTGGTCGTGTTGAACCATGCCGTCGGCATAAAAACCGGCCCCTGTTTTACCTTTGGCAGCTTCATCAAGGCGCGTCCAGTTATGCATACGAGAAGGATTAATC
>JABXKR010000310.1 GCA_013619145.1 Psychromonas sp.
ATATTACAAAATACATTTTTCTATTCATAATCTAAAGTTAATGAACTAAAATGCAATAAAAAATTTATTGTACGAGATGAGTCTTTATTACTCTATGAATTTATTAAAGAAAAAAATTTGGTTCTTATTTTATTTAATTGTCTTTATTGGCGCTTTACTGCTGTCGAGTGCAATTTATATCAAATATCAAGGACTGATAAAAGAGACTCAAAGTGAACAGCTCTACGTCAGCAAAATTTTTAACAACCATCTATCATCAATTTTCACTCAATATGAAACAGTGCTGGATCTTATTAGTGATGAGTTTACTCTCCATAATAAAATCAATATTGCAACTCTTGATAATGCGATAAATAAAACCCCCCTTTTAGTAGGAGTTGCGATATTTTCTCCAGATGGAACTGTCAAAACATCAACGAGTAACCTAACTCCCGTCAACTATCCCAATTTATTAAAAAATACGCACAGCAGAAAATGGTTTAAACATGCTTTAAATAGTGAGCAGATGGTGATTGGTAAGCCTTACTTTTTTAATCCTATTAATAAATGGATAATCCCGATCAGAAAAAGGATCGTGGATAGCAAAGGCAATGTTGCGGCAGTGATATCCACAGGAGTAGATCTTGTTACATTATCCAAACAATGGAATGAAACAGAGGGCCTCAACAATACCCTGCAAACGCTTTTAGATGATCAATTTTATCGGATACTGCGTACAGGCGTAAGCGAAGATGAATACGAGAAGTATTATAATAATCCAGTAGAAGCATCCGTTTTAGAGAGTTTAAACTCGGCCTTAGAAAACCAGCAATTAACTATGGAAGAGTTACGCCTCTCTGGGGCTTATATACAGATGAGCACAGAAATATCGGGGCAAGCAAAGATCTCCACATTAAGCTATAACCCGAAGTATCATTTCTGGATCCTTGCTATACAAAAGCAGGAGCAACTCTGCAATGAGCTTTATAATTTTTCCTGGTTATGTTTTGCTTTTTATCTGTTTTTAATAATGCTGTTTTTTGTCCTCTTTAAATGGATAATTCGCATTGAATACAACAAACTATCTGAATTAACCTACAAAACTGAATACGATACCTTAACGGGGTTGTATAATCGTAGTGTTTTAAAAACACTAACCCAAAAACTACAGAAATCGGGCAAAACATTTTCACTTTTTTATATCGACCTTGACCATTTTAAAAATATTAACGATACATTTGGCCATAGCTACGGTGATATAATTTTAATCGAAGCAAGCAAGCGGATTATCAGCAGTCTTAATTTTGTCCAAGGCACAGCGATACGATTTAGTGGTGATGAATTTGTTATTTTAGTCGAATTAAGCAATCTGAAGGTGCTAAAAAGATACACCCAAAAATTACTCGCAGACATCGCTAAACCCTATTTAATCAATAACAACTCATTTAAAATCAGTGCATCAATAGGTATCGCGCAATACCCTAAAGATACCAGCGATATTGAAACGCTGCTTAGTTATGCAGGTAACAGTATGTCGCTTGCGAAAAAGGTAAAAAATCAACACCTGTTTTTCTCACAAGAGATGCATAACCAACTGATAAAAAACATTGAAATAGAGCAGGCCCTGCACCACGCAATCAGCAATAATGAAATTAGCCTGGTTTACCAACCTCAGCTTGATCAAAAACAAAATTTATTTGGTGTTGAGGCACTTGTTCGCTGGAAAAGTGAATCGTTAGGAATCATTTCACCCGATATTTTTATTCCAATCGCAGAAGAGATCGGCATTATGCCTTCACTTGGATCATATATTATGGATCGCGCGATGTCTGAAATTTCAACACTGCAAAAACAGCAAAAGATTGCCTTTAAACTATCTATTAACGTTTCAGGCCGTCAGTTTGTACAAGTAGACTTTTTAGAAAAATTAATAGAATGCTATCAAGTTTATCAATCAGAATTTTTAAGTATTACCATTGAAATAACGGAAAGCTTATTTATTGAGAGCCTTGAAACCTTACTGCCTATTTTTCATAAAATGAAAGCTCATAATATATCATTATCACTAGATGACTTTGGCACAGGATACTCATCGCTAAGCCTGCTCAGGAAAATACCAATTGATGAATTAAAAATAGATAAAAGCTTTGTTGACCACATTACGGATAACAAAACCGATAAAGCAATGGTTAAAAGTATTATCAATATGGGCAAAAATTTAGACATGTCGGTGTTAGCTGAAGGTGTTGAAACAAAAGCACATGTTGAAATATTAAAAAGTGCCGGATGTGATCTATTTCAAGGCTATTACTTCTCAAAGCCATTACAACTAGCCGAACTACAGCAGTTTATTCAGCAAACTACAAGATGCGGATAAATACGACTATTTACTTATAAAAAAGTCAAAGAAAGTCAAGATGAGGCTTCAAATAAAGCTTTTAATTACAATTTCAATTATTCTGTTCGCAATTAATTTTATGCAGATATAATTTAGGTCATAAGCGTCACTATGTTTCACTTTAAAAAAAATATTTGGTTAC
>JABXKR010000327.1 GCA_013619145.1 Psychromonas sp.
CGGTTATATGCTGAGTACAATCCTCATTTCCAATATAAGGAGTTCGTCAATGTATAAATGTAAGCACTTCTCCATTCATGAACTGGTTCCGCGCAAAGTGTTCGAACAAAGGGGCTGCAAAGCATGGGAACTATTAGATGAACGATTGCTGATAACATTGGATAACTTAAGGGAACGATATGGTTCAATTACAGTTAACAACTATTATTGGGGGAAGGACAGGGAGTGGAGTGGATTACGAACGTCAGATAGCCCATATTACAGCCCATTCAGCCAACATACATTTGGGCGCGCGGCAGACTGTTTGTTTGCTAACAAGTCAGCAGAAGCAGTGCGGCAGGAGATATTGGCAAGTCCATATAATAGTGACTTTAAGCTTATTGGCAGTATAGAGCTTGGAGTTTCCTGGTTACATTTTGATGTTAGAAATTGCGCAAGAATAAAGAAATACTATCCATGAATTAAGCAAATATAGGGAAATAGGGACACTCATTCGTTGTGTCTCCCTGCTCCCTCCTCAATCTGAAATTCAGCAACTGCCGAAACCATATGAGTATCCATAAATATCAACTCACTTTGTAATCGAGCCAAACTCACCCTTACGAATTGTTTTGCGAATGACGCAGCGAAAGGTATTGAAGTGCTTTTGTGTTAAATAACAGGTAAATAAAGTGACGGGTAACACATGTTAAACAGTGTTCGAAACTAAAAGAAGGCAGATGAAGATATAGTGGTGTGTGCTGCTTTCATTAAGTGCGGGATATAGCTCTTCGTTCTACTAGTAAAACGACTGATGCTGGTAAATGCCATTAACCATTATCAACCTATAAATTACGGCAGAATTAACAGCAATATTTTCGCCAGCGATGACTTGAGAAAACTTAGGATCAATCGATAAACTAACAAGGCTAATAAAATGAATCTTAAACCGCTTTACATTACGCTATTATTAATCGCTCAGCATAGCTACGCGGAAGAGTTTATAGTTAATGGCAACACTGAACTTTATCATAAAGTCGCCCAAGCAAACTGTGGCGATAATATTCGCCTGACTCAAGGCAACTATCCCGATCTGCAACTGCGCGTCACACAAAGATGCACATCTGATAACCCTTTAAAAATAAACGCAAGTCAACCAGGCACCGTAAGCATAACGGGTGACAGCAAGATAACAATAACCGGTAATAATATTCAATTATCTGGAATTCACTTCCAAAAGGGCAGCCGTACTCAACGCGCAGATTTAATTACGGTAACAGGTCAATACAACTTGATCGCAAACAATAAGTTTACCGATATTGACCTGGCTGATGGTGTCTGGATCCAGCTTAACGGCCATAAAAATCAGGTAATAAACAATGAATTTACCGGAAAGCGCAGCCTTGCAAGTTATATTAATGTCGATGTAAAACCGCAAATAACATCTTCACACCGTATTGCTTATAACTACTTCAGCCGGCCTTTACTCGGCTCAAATGGCGGTTCAGCGTCACGAGTGGGTCATGGCTCTATGCATGACTTTAACTCTCGCGTCATTTTTGAATATAATTTATTTGAACAAGAGAATGGTGAATCTGAGATAATCTCTGCAAAAAGTAGCGAAAATATTTTCCGTTACAATACCTTTAAAAACTCGGAAGGGAATTTAAGTCTACGACAAGGCAAACGCAGTCTAGTTTATGACAATTACTTCTTGGGGTCTGGTCAGCCCAAACAAGCTGGGTTATTTGTTCGCGGTGAAGATCATGTTGTTTTCAATAATTACTTTGCAGATCTGACTCCACACCCTAAAAAAACAGATTTCGGCACGATCTCTTTTGGGGCTGCAAGCGCTAAAGCAGATCCTAAACGTGCTAAAAAAGGCCTCAACCCATTTCATTTTCCATTAACTAAAAATATTTTATTCGCCAATAACAGCATTGTAAATTCAAGCAGTTCAGCAATTGTCATTGGCTCACAGTTTGCTCTTAAAGATAAAAAAAATCGAACTCGTTTACCTGAATCTATCTATTTAATTAATAATATAATTGAAAAAGCACCGGCAACTCTGACATTAACCCAAGCTGCTGATGATATTCAAGTATTCACAAATGTCTATGCGAATGCCGCTAATACTTATGCCGGCATTATTAACGACAGTAAGATCTCAAGCAAAGAACAATCCGGTATTAAGTTACTTAAAACAGAAAAACAACCATCCAAACTAGCTGACTGGATAGATAAAATAAATTTAGATATGCGCTGGCAGGAGAATATAAATCTGGTTAAGCGAATAAAATCGAGTGCAGATTTAGGTTTTGTAATACCAAGCGATGCACAAGGTAAACAAGTATTACCACTACAAAAAAATGATGTGGGAACAAATTGGTAATAAGTGAGTTAAAGCCAATCAATAAAGGGCTGAATAGCCCTTTTAATTTGCCTGAAATAGTTTTGAACAGAGGTTTAAATTGTAAAAGTGCAAGTCGGTGTAATAGAAGGTAATAGGAACAGTT
>JABXKR010000028.1 GCA_013619145.1 Psychromonas sp.
TTTTTAAAGAATAATAATATAGGAAATAAAATGCCTTACTCGATATTCGGAAATAAATTTACCCAACATTCAGGAATTACTGAATTAATGGATGACCTTAATGAAGGGGTTCAAGGTGGGGATGATATTTTAATGTTGGGTGGTGGTAATCCAGCATCAATCCCTGAGATTCAAACCCGCATAACTGAGTTAATGCAGGAGTTATTAAGCGAAGGTAAGTTGGTCAATACACTGGCAAATTATGATGGTCCACAGGGTAAGAGTAGTTTTATCGATGCGTTAGCTGATCTGTTTAATGATCTCTATGGGTGGAATTTAAGTTCTGAAAATATCATGTTAACTAATGGAAGCCAGAATGCATTCTTCTATCTGTTTAATCTGTTAGCCGGAAATTTTAGTAATAATAAAAAGAAAAAAATTCTTTTTCCATTAGCGCCAGAGTATATCGGTTATGCCGATGCGAGTGTTTCTGAAGATGCTTTTGTCGCAGTTCGCCCGAAAATAACAGAATTAGAAAATGGTCTGTTTAAATATAACGTTGATTTTGATGCCTTGAAAATTGATAAAAATATCGGTGCTATTTGCGTATCTCGACCAACCAATCCAACTGGTAACGTTTTAACAGATCAAGAGATCGCTGAACTTGATCAATTGGCGAGAAAAAATAATATCCCTTTGATTATTGATAATGCTTATGGAACTCCTTTTCCAAATATTATCTTTGCAGAAGCAACGCCATTTTGGAACGACAATACCATCTTATGTTTAAGCTTATCTAAGTTCGGATTGCCTGGAGCACGTTGCGGTATTGTTATTGCTAATACTGATATTATTAAAGCGATGTCTAACCTGTCCGGTATTATGGCGTTATCTCCAGGTGGGATTGGTCCGGAAATTGCGTTACCTTTAGTGAAAACAAAAGAGATAATTAAGCTAAGTGATGAAATCATTAAACCTTTTTATCAAAAGAAAGCAGAAAAAGCAGTTGCCCTACTGCAGTCAAAAATAACAAATCCAAACTTTAAAATACATAAAGCAGAAGGCGCCCTGTTTCTTTGGTTATGGTTTAAAGAGTTACCAATCAGTTCGAATGATCTATATAAAAAACTGAAAGAAAAAGGTCTGTTAATCGTATCTGGTCATTACTTTTTCCCTGGTTTAGATCAGGATTGGCAACATACTCAGGAATGTATCCGTCTTAATTATGCACAAGAAGATAGTGTTGTTGAACGAGGAATTACTATTCTGGCTGATACAATAAATGAGTTATATGCTGATTTTGACGTTGCATAAATACGCTTTGCTTCGGGAGTTAAGTTAGGATGCTAGCTTAGCTCTAAATATTTTCTGTTTTGCATATCTCTTTTGTTTCACGTGGAACAAGCAATAAAATATTATTAGTATTTATTTGTGAGTGCAGTTTTTTTCGTCTAATAAAATAGTCGGATTACAGAGGTCTAAATGATTGAAAGCTGCACAGCTTAGGTTTGAAAATCCACATTTCTAATGTATAGACTTATACTTCAGCTGTCAGTTCAGTTTGCCTAGGCCCAACTTAATCTGACAAAACTAAGCTCGATAACCCCCAATCCTAGCGAACTTGGTCAAGGCACAGATCTCAGCTTTAAGTTTTTAACTGTATCGTTCTTCTATAAATAACTAGGTTCTAAGTTGCCAATGGCGCTGGGACGTAGCTCCACAACAATAAAAGACTTAAGCGACAATAATCATACCAAATCCGATAATTTTATATTCATTTA
Organism: Psychromonas sp.; assembly: GCA_013619145.1. Lineage (GTDB taxonomy): Bacteria > Pseudomonadota > Gammaproteobacteria > Enterobacterales > Psychromonadaceae > Psychromonas. Next base: position 1,761 of record JABXKR010000028.1, read on the forward strand.
TGCTTGTCAAAATGAATGCTAGCTAGACATAAAACGATGTTTTAGTCTTTGTTATTGATTTTGCACTTAGAACAAGTAGTTACTGTAATCAACGCTCTGCCTTCGTCCTTTTCACTGCGCCTAAATAGATCACTTAATTAACGTAATTAGTATTAGAACCACCAAAAATGGATATCTGAATTTCATATGAACAGCCTCATTTTTAGGCAATAATTTGCTTCAAGTTACTCACGGCGGAGTAAATGATTAATCCAGGATGGTTCGATTATTAAATATTTGGAGCTACCCATGAAAAACATGCCTAAACTTCTTTCACTATTTTTAGCCTCAACACTATGTGTTCCTGTGTTGGCAGAATCACCTCTTGATTTTCGATTTCCAATAGATTGTAGTTATACCGAAGCTGGCTACCCAGTTCCACTTTGTGGAAAACCCCTAACCAAATATGCGGTTGTTCAAAAACAAGCTGGAAATCATAAAACATATCCTGAACATTTTATTGCGGGAAGTGAAGCGATAGAAGCTGATGAGATGAGAATCACAACTATCGGATCGGGTAATCCCCCGGTTCGCCTTGGTCAAGCATCGACTAGCTGGTTAGTTGAGTTAGGCAATGGGGATAACTTTATATTCGATATTGGTGGCGGAACAGTACCTGCTCTCTGGAGTTTAGGCGTTCCATTATCGACACTTGATAAGGTATTTGTTACCCATCTTCACTTAGATCATTTCGGTGGAATATTTAATCTATGGGATTCTATGGGATGGGGAAGAAACACGCCATTACATGTCTGGGGCTCATCAGGCCACACTCCAGAACTTGGTGTGGCGGCTTTCGTAGAAAATATCGAAAAATCAGCCGCATGGCACATTTTAAGTAAAACAGGGATAGCAGCTAGAGAAGGGATGCAAATTAAAGCGCATGAATTTGACTACGCAAAATTTACCCCTGAGCAGCCAAAACAGTTAGTGTATGCAGAAAATGATGTTTATATTTATGCGTTTCCTGTCGATCATATTTTACAGGGAGCTGTCGGTTATCGTTTAGAATGGAACGGTCTTTCAATGGCGTTTACAGGAGACAGTGAACCTACTACTCATGAAGCAGAGATGGCCAAAGGTGTGGATGTTTTTATCCATGAATTGTTTATAGATGCACCTACATTTTCCGAAAAGAACGCTATGCCAATAGAGGTCGCGAAAAATATCGTGCATAAGCACACTTCGCCTGAAGAGCTCGGAGAAATATTCAGTATCGCGGAGCCGGTATTAGGGGTTGGCACTCATTTTTTCACCAATGAGGATACTATTGATGGTGCATTTGCAGGATTAAGTAAAACATATTCAGGACCCGTAGCCATTGCCCAAGATTTGATGGTTATTAACGTAACTAAAGAGCAGATAGTTACACGCATGGCAAGAACAGATCTATTGTCATGGTCTGAGCCTGCCCCTGAAAGTGATGATAAACCAACCTATGATCCAAAACCTAGCGAAGGAGTTACACTTAAGTGGATTTCTGAAACAAGAATTGAGAGGTCATATAATTAATAGAATTTCACCTTAATTACTGATGAGTAGAATAAGACAGTTGACTAAATAGCCAACTGTTTTTACTTTTAATACAGCAATTATAGTTATTAGTCAGTTTGACTCTTCTTAGCTATGATATAGAAGTGAGTCTATTTACAGGGAGAGCTTGATGGAGGTTGACCTTAGTAGCTCGATCTTAACTTACTTCGAGTATTAGTAGTATTGGTTGAAACCAAGAATTCACAACGCACTGCAGAAACATTAAATATATCAGCAACAAGTGTTAGCCGTGCGTTAGCCAAGCTTCGTGAACACTTCGGAGATAATATATTCATTAGGCAACCTCATGGAATAGAACCTTCCGAGCTAGCCTATGAATTGGCTTTAGCCAGCAAATCTATGTTACTACCACTGGAAAGCGTGATAGCTAAAAGAACAATATTCAATCAGCATACCTATAACGGCACAATCACCATCATTATCAATACTTACCTGCTCGAACTGTTTGCTAATAAAATCATTGATGCGCTTATCCAGTCATTTCCGAAGGCTAAATTAAACTTGGAATGTTGGAATAACGATAGCCTCTTAAAGTTATTAAATGGCGATATTGATTATGGACTGCAGTTCGATGGTTTCCCATTTCCTTCAGAAATATACACGCCTGTACTATGTAAAGTCGAAAACAGACTTGTCTTGTCAGAACACCATCCTCTTTTAGAAAAGAATACAAAACCAGAATGGGACACACTGACCGAGTTTCCTATTGTTCAACTAAAGCTAACTGGTATCAATCAAACCAGAAGCAATTTATCTGTTGAGTATTTGCGGCGTGGTTTTACTCCTGATATTAAATTAAAAACGGATAGTTTAAGAGCTGCATATCAGTATTTGCAGAAATCAAAAGCGATTATGTTCGGTAGCACTGTTATTGCAGATGCATTTCCGCATTTGCTGACATTGCCACTACCAATAATTAGAGAGGAACTTAAGTACACCGTTATAAAAGGAGCCTACTTGAGAACAAGAAGAGAGAATCCTCTGCATGAATACATTCATCAGATAATCGTAAATGTGTTTAGCAATCCTTAATGCTGTTTGCTGAAACTGTTTTCCTGGCGAGCAGAAGGCTATCTTAGCTATTAATTAGGTTTAGTGTTTGCGCTGTCTATTTAGTTTTGTTGGTTATATTTGTAACTACTTATACCATTCTAGGTAAGTAAGTGGTCAATTTAGACGTAGGAAAAATAAATCATATCAAGGATTGAGTTGCAGTAAATGGTTGTTCCCTTTACAAGACTTATAACGCAGAGATGGTTGATTTTAACCAGCCTAAAAGATCAGATATTTATCTAGAATGGTATTAGCAAGGCGTTGGGGCTGTAGATCTTATCTTGCTGCTCTATTTTACAAAAAAATCGAGTTTCTGTATCGCACTCTAAGCGTTTTTAAGACTCGAGGTAATGCATTTCTATGTCATGAATGTAACAGGCTGTAAACTCTCTTTATTTTTATAATTAATTCAAATTACTGTATCAGCAAAGCAATTAGCTAGGTAATCCCAGAAAAATTATCTAGGGCAGGTACCAGCACCTGTTCTAAATATTTGTATTCCCCTAAGCACCTTATAATTCTTAATGCACTTGGCATAAATATAAGCTTGTGCTTTTTTACACTGGATACAAAAAAGCCAGCTTTAAAAGCTGGCTTTTTATTAGCATTAAGTAATTTTAGAATAATTAAATATCTAAGTTTTCAACTCGTAATGCATTCGCTTCAATAAAGGCGCGGCGCGGTTCAACATGATCACCCATTAAGGTGGTAAACAGTTGATCGGCACCCACAGCATCTTCTACGGTAACCTGAAGCATATGGCGAGTGTTTGGATCCATTGTTGTATCACAGAGTTGATCTGGGTTCATCTCTCCCAGTCCTTTGTAGCGCTGTATATAAAGGCCTCGTTTAGATTCGTTCATTAACCAGTTTACAGCATCGATAAAGCTAGCTACTGGTTTAGAACGTTCACCACGTTTAATATAGGCACCCTCTTCTAATACATCGGTAATTTCATTACCAACGGCGACTAATGATTGGTAGCCATCAGAGCCGAAGTACTCTTCATCAAAGGTAAATTGGCTATCTACACCATGTTTACGCACGGTAATGATAACTTTGTTGGTTAATTCATCTTCAGATTGCACTACATCATTGCTGTAAATAGTACCTTGTAGATCTTCCTGATTTAACGTCTCGGTTAAATCATTTGCCCAATCTAAGGTCTTTGCGCTATCTGTAAGAGCATCAACGGTCAATTCCGGCTTGTAGATAAGCTTATCTAAAATGGCCATCGGAAAACGACGTTTTAAACGGTTAATAGTATCTTGTACTGCGCGGTAACGCTGAATTAACCCTTCAAGCGCAATGCCTGAAATCCCAGGTGCTTCTGGATTAACATGCAGAGATGAGTTTTCCAGTGCTAATGTTGTTAAATACGTTTGCAGCTCTAGTTCATCTTTAACATAGGTCTCTTGCTTACCTTTTTTCACTTTATATAAAGGTGGCTGTGCAATATAGATATAACCATTCTCTATTAACTCTGGCATTTGGCGATAGAAAAATGTCAGTAACAATGTACGGATATGCGAACCATCCACATCGGCATCGGTCATGATAATAATGCGATGATAACGGGTTTTTTCCGGATTATATTCATCACGGCCAATACCACAACCTAATGCGGTAATAAGTGTTGCCACTTCTTGTGAAGAAAGCATTTTATCAAAACGTGCTTTTTCTACATTTAGAATTTTACCTTTAAGCGGTAAAATAGCTTGGTTTTTACGGTTACGTCCCTGCTTAGCGCTACCGCCAGCAGAGTCCCCTTCCACAATATAGAGCTCTGAAAGTGCCGGATCTTTTTCTTGGCAATCTGCCAGTTTACCCGGTAAACCAGCTAAATCCAATGCACCTTTACGACGCGTCATATCGCGTGCTTTACGTGCAGCTTCACGTGCGCGTGCCGCATCAATAATTTTAGAGGTGATTATTTTTGCTTCTGAAGGATTCTCTAATAAGAATTCCTGCAGTTTTTCACCCATGGCACCTTCAACAATTGGTCGTACTTCTGATGATACTAATCTGTCTTTTGTTTGCGACGAGAATTTTGGATCCGGTACTTTAACTGAGATAACAGCTGTTAAACCTTCACGAGAATCACCGCCTTCAGTTGATGCTTTATTCTTGTTATTTTTAACTTTTGCCAGCTCTTTTTCCATATAACCATTTAATGTTCGGGTTAATGCGCCGCGGAAACCGGTTAAGTGAGAACCACCATCGCGTTGAGGAATGTTATTGGTAAAACAGTAAATGTTTTCTTGGAAACCATCGTTCCACTGCATCGCCACTTCAACACTGGTGCCATCTTCATGATCAGTCGAAAAATGAAATACTTTCTGATGAACAGGCGTTTTGTTTTGATTTAAATATTCAACAAATGATTGAATGCCACCTTCATAACAAAAGTGGTCCATTTTGTCTTCTTCACGTTTATCAATTAACTTAATTGATACACCTGAGTTTAAGAAAGAAAGCTCACGTAATCGTTTTGCTAGAATATCATAGTGGAATAAGGTATCTGTGAAGGTCTCTTTGCTTGGCCAGAAACGAATCTCTGTTCCGGTATGATCGGTATCGCCAACTGTTCCTAAAGGCGCTTCTGGTTCACCATGAATATAGGTTTGTTGGTGAATTTTACCATGGCGTTTAACTGTTAAACGTAATTTACACGATAGTGCATTTACAACCGAAACACCAACGCCGTGTAGACCACCCGATACTTTATAAGAGTTATCATCGAATTTACCACCGGCATGCAATACCGTCATAATAACTTCGGCTGCCGATACACCCTCTTCTTCATGAATGTCAACAGGGATACCACGGCCATCATCTCTTACTGAAACAGAGCCATCTGTATGGATTGTGGTAATGATATCACTACAGTGACCTGCTAAAGCTTCATCGATTGAGTTATCAAGTATCTCAAACACCATATGGTGCAGACCTGTACCATCATCGGTATCACCGATATACATGCCTGGGCGTTTACGTACCGCATCTAACCCTTTTAGTACTTTAATACTTGACGAATCATAACTATTTTCAGCCATAAAACTTTCACCTATTCTTCTGTAATCTTGCCGTGTTCCACGTGAAACACGGTGCGTTCCTGCCCAAATAATGTCTCGATGTTATTTTTTTCAATAACAGTAATAAACAGTTGGGCATTGGAGTTTATAATGTGTTTTGCTAATGTTTTTTGTTTAACCTTGTCCAATTCAGAGCTAAAGTCATCAATTAAAAAAACACACTGTTTATTGTCAAAAGAGTTTAAAAATAAACCCTGTGCCAATCTTAAAGCATAAACAAACAGCTTTAACTGCCCTCTTGATAACAGATCGCCGATAGGCAACCCATTAATTTTAAAGCGTATATCTGCTTTTTGCGGGCCTGCTGTTGTATAACCAAGTTGTTTGTCTCGATTGAAGTTATCTGTTAAGTAATCTTGTAGTGATTTGTTGTTTTTATCCCAGCCGCAAAAGAATTGGCTGCTGATTGAAAAACCGGGTAAAAAATCAGTAATAGTTGCATTTATCAAGGGTATTAACAGATCAAAATAAGCTTGGCGCTGTGCGCTGATCGCTTCGCTTAAAAGACAAAGCTCATTATCCCATACTTGGAGCTCATTGTAAGTCCTACATTGCTTTAAAGCAGCATTACGTTGTTTTAATAGTCGCTTTATGCGAGCCCAGTTGTGATAAAAGAGTTGATCATGATAAAAAACACCCCAGTCAAGGAAAGAGCGGCGGTTTTTCGGGCTTCCTGTGAGTAATGTGTAACTTTCCGGGGTGATTAATTGTAGCGGCAAATATTGCGTTAAATTGGCTAATTTTTTGCCATGCAGGCCATTAATTTTAAGCAGTGTTTCACCGCTTTTAGATTTTTGTAAACCGATGGGAACAGTGATATTTTGATTATGAACTTCGCCGTAAAGGGTGAACTCTTTGCGATCATAGCTGATCACCCGGTTACTTAAATGGGTGCGAAATGAACGCCCGAGCCCTAAAAAACAGATTGCTTCAAGCAACGATGTTTTACCGCTGCCATTGGCACCCACAATAAGGTTAATTTTGGGGTTAAAATTCAAGTTAGCTGAGTTTATATTGCGAAATTGTCGGATAAGCAATTTTTCTAAAGACATAATGTGCAGCTCCTTAAATATAAACAGGGATCTTTAAGGACTTCGCTTGGTTATAAACGCATTGGCATTAAAACATATAGTGAATCATCACTATCAACTGACTCTATTAAAGCACTGTGATCTGAACTGCTAAATGTTATTTTAACCTGCTCGCTTTTGAGGGTATTTAATACATCTATTACATAACTTACATTAAAGCCAATTTCCATATTTGCAGATTGATAATTAACATCAATATATTCCTCCGCTTCTTCGCGTTCGGGATTGTTTGCGGTAATTTGTAATAGGTTTTCTGAGAGTGTTAAACGTACACCTCTGAATTTTTCATTAGATAAAATTGCTGCACGTGAAAAAGCTTGTTTAAGCGCTTCTCTGCTGGAAACTAATACTTTATCTCCGTTACGTGGAATAACACGACGGTAATCAGGAAAGCGACCATCAACAAGTTTAGTCGTAAAGATAAAACCATTGATAATAGCGCGTAGATTGTTCTGCCCTATTTGAATGGTGACATTCGCTTGGTCATTATCAAGTAGTTTAACTAATTCTATTACGCCTTTTCTTGGCACAATAACGGATTGCTCTTCAATTGTTTGTGTTAAAGCGATTGCACATGAAGCAAGGCGATGTCCATCTGTTGCAACACTGCGTAGTGTTTCTCCAGAAGCCTCAAAATACATACCGTTTAGATAATAGCGAACATCTTGGCTGGCCATTGCAAATTGCGTAAATTCTATCAGTTTTTTGAATTCTGTCTGCGCAACGGTAAATTCAACCAGACTCTGCCAAGATTCTATATTTGGAAAATCAGCTGCGGGTAATGAAGATAGTAAGTAACGACTTCGTCCAGAGCGTACAGTTACGCGTTCATCTTTTACTTGAAATGTAATTTCACAGGGATCAGATAAACCGCGACAAATATCTAACAGTTTACGAGCCGGAACGGTGATCACACCATCTTGAGATGGTTGTTCCAAGCTGATTTGAGTGATTAATTCTACTTCCAGATCCGTACCGGTGAGGCTCAACAGGTTATCTTTAACTTCAATCAAGATATTACCCATAATGGGTAATGCCGGGCGACCGCCCGCTACCGAACTGACAACGAGCTGCAGTGGACGAAGAAAAGCTTCTCGAGAAATTGAAAACTGCATAATCAAATTTACCTTACATCGAAAGTGTGCGGATCAGGATTTTATAATCTTCTTGAATGTCATTGTTTTCACGGCGTAATTCAGCCACTTTACGACAAGCATGTAAAACTGTGGTGTGATCGCGTCCGCCAAATGCTTCGCCAATTTCCGGCAGGCTGTGTTGTGTTAACTCTTTTGCCAGCGCCATCGCTATTTGTCTAGGTCGGGCAACCGTACGCGTACGGCGTTTGGATGACATATCTGAAATTTTAATGCGGTAATGCTCAGCAACCACTTTTTGAATGTTATCAATGGTGGTTTGTTTGGTATGAACCGCTAACATATCTCTTAGCGCATCTTGTACTAAGGAGATGGTGATATCTTGGCCGGTAAACTGTGCTTTAGCGGAGATATTCGCAATTGCTCCTTCTAATACACGCACATCGGTAATAGTTAAGCGTTTAGCGATAAAGAAAGCAACATCATCGGGCAGTTTTAGACCGCGCTCTTCCGCCTTAGTAATCAAAATCGCGACACGGGTTTCCAGCTCTGGCGGATCAATTGGAATTGATAATCCCCAACCAAAACGAGTACGTAAGCGCTCATCAATACCTTCAATCTCTTTCGGGAAGCGATCACTGGTTAAAATAACCTGCTGGTGTGCATCTAACATTGAGTTAAAGGTTTGGAAAAGTACTTCTTGAGAGCGATCTTTACCGGCAAAGAAATGGATATCATCAATAAGCAGTGCATCAAGCGATGCATAATATTCTTTAAATTGTTCAATGGTATTATTACGAATGGAATTTATCATATCCTGAACAAAACGTTCAGAGCGTATATATACCACTTTACTGTCAGGATTAGCTGCAACAATTGCATTACCAACCGCATGTAATAAATGTGTTTTGCCTAATCCTGGATGAGCATATAAAAATAGCGGGTTGTAAACATCACCTGGATTTTCGGCAATTTGTTGGGTGGTCGCAATCGCAAAGTTATTTGACTTACCCTCAACAAAATTTTCAAAAGTGTATTTTTTTATTAGGTTACTTTTATGTGCCACACTACTGGCTTTGCTTTTACCTTCCCAGGGTTGACTTGAGTTATTTACCGGTTCGCTTGCTTTTATACTTGGTTTTGGGGTAGCTGAACTTACATTGCCGACCAGCAAACGAATTTTAATCGACTGGCTAGGATTTTCTTGATGGACAAGTTGTTGGATTTTACTTTCAATAATATCCATATATTTGTTACGTACCCACTCGCTGGTATATTTATTTGGCGAGTAAAGAGAGAGCGTTGAATTATTAAAATCTGCTTGCAAAGGACGTAACCAGGTACTGAAGTCTCCCGCTGACAGTTCATCTTTTAATTGTGCTAAGCACTCTTGCCAAATTGCGAGGGACATGACTAACTCCAGTTATTAATTTCGGGCGGATAATTCTACCGATAAGATCCCTTTTTCGCTAGAAGATCTGACAATAAATAAATAAAAAAGATCCTTGTATTTGTAGGAATTAGATGAACTGCTATTTTGATTCTATCTGTGTAGCTTAAAGTCGCTAAATGGCTGTGTTTATGGTCTGGCTTTTGTCTTTGTTAACGGCAAACAAAATAGTTAAAGATCATTGATAGATCCTTGCTTATTAATTACGCTTCTATATAATCCCCTCACCTTGACTTTTGAGTCAGGATCGCAGTTAAATTTACCTTATTCCAAGTTAATACTTTTTAAGGTAATAATTTAATCTGCTTTAAAGAAGCATCTCTGATTGACTTTTGGTCGATCAATACATAGAATTCGCTCTCTTTTTAATCGGCTAACTCTTTTTCTTTATTATTTGTGATTTGCTCACGGAGTGATTTACCAATAATAAGCTAAAAATATTAGCTACTGTACAGTACTTAACTAATAAGTGGAAAAGAGCATGAAACGTACTTTTCAACCTAGCAACATTAAGCGTAAGCGTTCACACGGCTTCCGAACTCGTATGGCGACTAAAAATGGTCGTAACGTACTAGCTCGTCGTCGTGCTAAAGGCCGCGCAAGCTTAAGCGCATAATCTACCAGACGTGGTAAATTATTCGTTTTCTCGGGAGTTACGTCTGTTAACTCCCGATGATTTTCAACCCGTATTTAAAAATGCTATTCCAGCAGTATCACCGCACCTTACTCTTCTTGCTCGAAAAAATAACTTAGATCACCCTCGTATAGGAATGGCTATTCCTAAAAAGCATATTAAACATGCTGTTGGGCGTAATCGTATTCGTCGCATTGTAAGAGAGCAGTTCCGCCAGCAACAACACCAACTCCCTGCAATTGATATTGTTGTCATTGCGAAAGCGGGTATTGCTGATTTATCAAATCAAGAAATTAATAAAATTTTGGATAAATTATGGCGAAAATTAGTGCAGCGTTGCAATGGTTAACAATTAAATTCATTCGGGGTTATCAGATACTCATTAGCCCAATGATTGGTCCTCGTTGTCGTTTTACACCAACGTGTTCTCAATATGCGATCGAAGCGATAAATTTACACGGAATAGTAAAAGGATGTTGGCTAGCGGGCTCGCGTCTTATAAAATGCCAGCCTTTAAGTGAGGGTGGTTACGATCCTGTACCTACTTGTTGTGCTAATAAAAATAAACCTAAATAAAAGAGATTAAGAAACGTTATGGAATCCCAACGCAATTTACTTTTACTCGCTCTACTGTTTGTTAGCTTTTTGCTTTATCAGGCATGGATCGTTGAAAAAAATCCTCAACCAGTTATGCAGGCGCAAACTACAGAACAAGCACAAAATGCGGCCTCTTCTGTACCATCAAGCAGTAACTTTAGTGCTGACGTACCAGCTTCGTCAGAAACTGCGGCTATCAGTGAAGTTCCTGCGGAGCAGGTTGCAGGTCAATCAGTTATTTTAGAAAATGACCAGTTACGCTTGGCTATCTCGTTAATTGGTGGTGATGTTATCTCTGCTGATCTGTTAGCGCATGATGATCAGCTTGATTCTGATACACCTTTCCGTTTGCTGGATAGCGGCAATGGTTTCACTTATATCGCACAAAGCGGTTTGATTGGCCAAGGCCCAGATGCTAATAAAAAAGGTCGCCCTTTTTACAGTGTTGAAAAAAGCGAAGCTATATTAGCGGATGGTCAAACAGAAGTTTCAATGGCACTTCACTTTGTTGATGATAAAGGTAATGTGTTTATTAAAACCTTTACCCTAAAACGTGGTGAATATGTTGTTAATGTTTCTTATAAAATTGAAAACAATACAGATAACGCATTAAACGTACAGTTATATGGTCAGTTAAAAGAAAGCCTTAAAGAAACTAGTTCAAACCTGATGATGCCTGTATACCGTGGTGGTGCTTTTTCTAGTGCAGATACCCGTTACCAAAAATACAGCTTCGATGATATGCAGGATGGTGCTCTGAATCAAACCACTGAAGGTGGTTGGGTTGCAATGTTACAGCATTACTTTGTATCAGCATGGATTCCATCTGCAACAGATAACAATCTTTTGTATAGTAATATTATTCAAAATAAAGATGCAGCAATTGGTTTCAAATCTCCAGTTAAAACAATTGATGCACAAAGTGTTGCAGAGCTTGAAACAAAACTATGGGTTGGTCCTAAATTACAAAGTGAAATGGCAGCTGTCTCGCCACATCTGGATTTAACGGTAGATTACGGTTGGTTGTGGTTTATTGCTCAACCAATGTTCAAACTGTTACTGTTCTTTCAAGGTATCGTTGGTAACTGGGGACTGGCAATTATTTTAATTACCTTTACCGTGAAAGGTGCACTTTATCCGCTTACTAAGGCGCAATACACATCAATGGCTAAAATGCGTCTTTTACAGCCTAAAATTCAAGCATTGCGTGATCGCTACGGAGAAGATCGCCAGAAAGTATCGAAAGCGATGATGGAGTTGTATAAGAAAGAGAAAGTGAATCCGCTTGGTGGTTGTTTCCCTATCTTATTACAAATGCCTATTTTCATTGCACTGTACTGGTCATTGATGGAGTCGGTTGAACTGCGCCACGCACCATTTGTATTCTGGATTACAGATTTATCGGTTAAAGATCCTTTGTTTATCATGCCTGTTCTAATGGGCATAAGTATGTTCTTTATCCAGAAAATGTCACCAACGACTGTGCAAGATCCAATGCAGCAGAAAGTGATGAAGTTTATGCCAGTTATTTTCACTGCTTTCTTTGTCATGTTCCCTGCTGGTCTGGTACTTTACTGGTTGGTAAGCAACATAGTTACTTTAATTCCTGTCTCTTATAC
>JABXKR010000032.1 GCA_013619145.1 Psychromonas sp.
ATACAACCGTTTTCATATTTATTCAACCACAGCATCATTGATAGCTTTCAATTCATCACGAGCGGATTCCGCATTCCAGTAAAAACTATACCAAGGATCTTGGTTCTCTTCGGAACGAAACTGTTTTTTCGGAAATTCAATCGAAATATAATTATCATCAAAGGAATATACCGACGCACCAATCTCAACGTCACTGGCTAGCCAGAACAGTATCAATGCAACAAAAGGATAGACGAAAAACAATTTAAACATAACCAGTCCTATTAAATTTTAGTGTGTGTATTCTAGCGTTTATCAAATAAATAATCTGAAAATAAAAATAACGCAATAATAAATTAAACCGCGCTATTTTTATAAGTGATTGTTTATTAACTAATGTCAACATATCCAGCTGAAATTTGTAAAAACAACGCTTATATCGCAATAAAAAAACTATTATTTTTGTATTCAATAAAAAAAACATTTTAAAACAAACAATTATTTTCATGCTTAAAAAAAGAACAGTTTCAGATCTGACATTTCCTTTTTTTCATTTAATAAATGCTCTACATTTATAGCTGTTATTTAAATGCAACAGGAGATAATTGCCATGAATTACAGCAAAGTAATAATTAGCGAAGTAATGAAAAGCACATTTTTAACCTTAGCATTATTTATACTGTTTGATATCATTATTCAAGGATACAGTGCTTACCACAACTGGGTTTTAACAATATTAACAGGGGTGTTTTCTGCGTATTGTTTAATAATCAGGCATCACTCTATGCACAAAGAATAAAGCACATTTCCTAGGTGGTTAACTAAAAACCACCTTTTCTTGGCATTGTTTAAAAATAGCAGCAGACAAAAAACTTAAAAATTCATCCCCACTACGATCATCAATCCATTTTTCCTCTTTATAATCATAATGATGACCATTTTCTAGGGTGGCCAACCAAATTTGATGCAGTGGTTGCTGACGATTAATAATGAACTTGACGCGGTTTTCAAACTCCAGTGTTAACAAGCCGCCATTTTGGTCATAATCCACATCTGCACCGGATTCTTCGATCTTATCTTCTATTTTTTGATAAAGCTTGTCAGCTAATTGTTGAAATTCACTATCATTCATCTTACTTGCCCTTTGCTTTTGAACAATGAAGTGAGATTATATACTCAAACTATTTGAAAATGTACAATTCAGTCATTCCAAGAGGTTTGGCTATCGAGCGCTAAAAATAATTAACCAAGGTAAGGCATGAAAAATATCAAGTTATTAATAGTTACATTCCTTTTTTCAAGTTTATTAATAGGTTGCGGCATGAAAGGCCCGCTTTACCGAGCGCCGGTAACACAACCGGTGTCAGCCGTTGCGCCAGTGGATGAAAAAGCAGAATCACAATCGGGCCAAGAACAAACAGAGCAAGATAACTCTGAAAACAACTCAGAGAGTGCAACAGAAGAAAACCCAGATAACAGTTCTGAAAATACAACGACAAGCAAGTGATAGAAAGCACAACGTTTAACTTTCCCTATCGCTATTAAGCTTCTTAGTCGCTAGGTTACTAACTATATTTAAGCAAATAAAAAGGATTTAAAATTGGATCACTTTAATTATCAAAATGATGGTCGTCTTTTTGTTGAAGGACTACCTGTTGAGCAAGTTATCGAAAAAGCAGGTACGCCAGCTTATATTTATTCTCGTGCAACCATTGAACGTCATTGGAATGGTTTTGATAAAGCCGCGGGTGAGCACCCTCACCTTATCTGTTATGCCGTAAAAGCCAATTCAAACCTGGGGGTTTTAAACCTGATGGCACGTTTGGGCTCAGGCTTTGATATTGTTTCAGTTGGAGAACTACTGCGCGTTATCCAGGCAGGAGGCGATCCGAAAAAAGTTGTTTTCTCTGGTGTGGGTAAAACCGAAGTTGAAATTGCCACCGCATTACAAGCAGATATTTACTGTTTTAATATTGAATCTATTTCAGAGCTATACCGAATTAACTCTGTCGCAGAGAGCTTAAATACAAAAGCGCCAATCTCAATTCGTATTAACCCGAATATTGATGCTGGCACGCACCCTTATATTTCAACCGGACTAAAAGAGAATAAATTCGGTATTGAAATAGAGCAAGCTTCAACGGTTTACCATCTTGCCAATGAACTTGAGTTTATTGATGTAAAAGGGGTTGATTGTCATATTGGTTCGCAATTAACTGAAATAGAACCTTTCCTGGAAGCATTAGATAAATTATTAGAGTTGATCGATCAACTAGAAGAGCAAGGTATTAGTATTTCCCACCTTGATTTAGGCGGCGGTTTAGGTGTGCCTTACGATAAAGAAACACCGCCAGCGCCAACGGAATATATGAATGCCATTATAAACAAAATGGGTGAGCGCAAGCTGAAACTTATTTTTGAACCTGGTCGTGCAATTATGGCCAACGCCGGGGCATTAGTAACCAAAGTTGAATTTTTAAAAATCAACGATCATAAAAACTTTGCCATTGTTGATGCGGGAATGAACGATCTTATTCGCCCAGCGTTGTATAGTGCTTGGCAAAATATCATTCCACTTAATAATAACTTGCTTGATTCCGCAACTCGTCCATTACGCACTTATGATATCGTTGGTCCTATCTGTGAAACGGGTGATTTTTTAGGTAAAGAGCGACAATTAGCATTAGCTGAAGGTGATTACCTGATGGTACGCAGCGCCGGTGCTTATGGTGCAACAATGAGTTCAAACTATAACTCTCGTTGCCGCCCGGCTGAAGTGATTGTTGATGGTGAAAAAGCCTTTGTTGTTCGTGAGCGTGAAGAACATCGCGACCTATGGCGTGGTGAGCACGTGCTTCCGTAACTTGCTTTATTAATAACAAAGCCTCAATTTACATTGAGGCCTTTTTATTTTCTACCAGTGATAACCTATCAGCAAATTCAGCATTACATTCTCCATTTCATAACTGCTGTCAAATATCTCAGCACCAGTGTAAGTCTGGTATTTAACTTCAGCACCCAGATTAATAGAATCTGTTAAGCGGTAATTAATACCGCCGGAAAGCCATAAACCAAACAGATCGTCTGAACTGCTTACACTGTTATCTGCATCAGAAACGGTTAATTTATTATTATTTTTAGCAAGCCCGCCACTGATAAACGGCTGTAATACCTCAGTTTTATAAAAATGGTAAGCAAGGCCAGTATAAAACTCTGACTGTTTTATTTCCAAATCAGCTCCAAATCGAGAACTGGAAGCCCATGACTGGTTGTACCCCAACACCAAAGAGAGAGGCCAACTGGCAAACCCCAAATTAGTTTGAATACCGATTGAGGGCTGACTGTCAAGATTCAGATCTGACCATTCATCCTGCAATAACCAGCGGTTGCCCAGTGTCAGATTAATATCCCCTGAAAAATCACTCGCCTGAACCGTTGCTGACACCATCAAAAATGAACATAAAAGCGCTTTTTTATACACTGATTTTAAATTTAACATGGTAAACCTTAATTGTTGTAAGTGAAGCTAGCAAAAGGCCAGGCAATCGTGGAGCGCGCAATAGTAGTGACAGACTCAAGCCCCTCAATATTGTCCATCACATACTTGTACTGCAGCACCACCTCACTATCATCGCTAACGGTATAAGTCCCTGTTTCACAAGCTTGTGTTACAGAGTGAAGGTTTAATTCAATAACAGCATCTGCGCTTATATCATCCTTATATATATTGTCATTAAACAGGCAAAGAGCTTGCTGCTCATCACTTTCAGCTGATTTCAACAGCATCCGTCCACTAAAAAATTCAGGCGAGGATAAGGCATCATCCAGCAGCAACTGTGCGCTAAACGGCTGAACTGTTGCGCTTGAATCGCTGAACTCCATAACCACATCAGGAAAAACAAGCGTATTAATATAATTCTGCTGCGTGCCTCGTGAATATTGCAATTCAACCAGATGTTCAGATAATGAATATCCATCTAAGCCTGTATCTGTTAAATCTGCCAAATAACAATAACTTTCCCCTCCGGTGAGGTAATGATATGCCGTCTCTACAATTTCTAAAGGCAAACCGTCAATAATCAGTGAAAGCTTATCATTACCAAACAGGCGTAAATTATTGTCTCCTTCAAAGAGGCTGATCTCTAATGCATTTGCATCGCTTAATTCACTACAAGTGCCCGCTGTATTTCTAACTTCTATACGGATTTTATCGGAGTCAACCAGTACTGAAGGGGTTGGATCGGACTCACAAGCAACTAAAGAAGCAAGCAGAGGCAGCAGTATTAAGTTTCTATAATGTTTAATCATAACTCTCTAATTTCAACTTAAATAATAAAGAAATGCAATATAACTGTTTTATCAAAAAAACAGCTACTGGCAGCTAGCAAGTGGGAACTAGCTCAAATAATTTTTCACTTAAACAGAGCCTCTGTAAAAAAAAACAATTTCATGTAATATGGGTACGCATATACGATGCGAAATTCAACAACGAGAAATAATGAATATTCAATTTTCAAAAATGCACGGCTTAGGTAATGACTTTATGGTCATAGATAACGTCACGCAAAACATTTTCCTTTCCAAAGATGCGATTAGCCGTTTAGCGGATCGTAACTTTGGCATTGGTTTTGATCAGTTACTAATGGTTGAAGCCCCTTATGATCCTGAGTTGGATTTTCATTATCGTATTTTTAACGCTGATGGCAGTGAAGTTGAGCAGTGTGGTAATGGCGCACGTTGTTTTGCACGTTTTGTGAAAATGAAAGGCTTAACGCAAAAACGAGTGATTAATGTCAGTACCGCCAATGGTAAAATTCAGCTTAAAATAGAGCAGGACGGCAATATAACCGTCGATATGGGCAAGCCTATTTTAGATCCAGCTAAAATTCCTTTTACTGCTAAAAAAGAGGAAAAAACGTATATTTTACGGGTCGATGATCACACTGTGATGTGTGGTGCCGTTTCCATGGGTAATCCGCATTGTGTTGTTTTAGTTGATGATATAGATAAAGCGCCGGTGGAGACCTTAGGGCCGTTACTGGAAAACCATGAGCGTTTTCCTAATAAGGTAAATGTTGGTTTCTTAGAAGTTAAAAGCCGTGACTTTGCACGTTTACGTGTTTGGGAGCGGGGGGTTGGTGAAACGCTTGCTTGCGGTACGGGTGCTTGCGCAGCAGCGGTTATCGGTCAGTTACAGGATAAGTTAGATACTCATTGTACAATCGCATTACCGGGCGGAGAGTTACGCTTTTTCTGGCAGCCAGGACAAAGTGTCAGAATGACAGGGCCTGCAGAATTTGTTTTTGACGGGCAAATTCAAATTTAACGACTCTCTTCTCTGTTATTATTAAAAGTGTAATTTTCCCTGTTTCGCAGGTGAAATTACACTTTTTTTGTTATTGGCTGAAAAACAATTGAGTAAAACTATGATTTCTTTACAACCACTTATCGATAGTTACTTAAACCATATTGCCAGTCAACGCGGTTTAAGCCCTGTTACCATTAAAAATTACCAGCGGAATTTGGCAGAGTTTGTTGAACTGTTAAAACAAAAGCAGATAAATAACTGGGTAGATTTAGACAGTCATAATGTTCGTTTAATGGTTAAGCAACTTCATCAAAAAGGGATTAAAGCACGCTCTATTGCCACTAAATTATCGGCCTTACGTTCGTTTTTAGATTACTTAGTACAATTTGAACTGCTAACGCATAACCCTGCAAAAGGGATATCAGCCCCCAAATTAGATAAACCGCTTCCTAAAAACATCTCCGTCGACGAAATGTTTCAACTGCTTGATATTGATGAAAGCGATCCACTGAGTATTCGCGATCAATGCATGATGGAGCTAATGTATTCTTCAGGTCTGCGACTTAGCGAGTTAGTTGGTATTAACTTAGCTGATATCAAGTTATCAGAAAAAGAGATAATGGTGACAGGTAAAGGCAGTAAACAACGTTTATTACCGATCACAGATAGAGCAGTAAAAACCATCAAACAGTGGCTTAAAGTTCGTCCCGATTTTTGTATCGCAGGTGAAAAAGCATTGTTTGTATCTAAACAGAAAAATCGTATCTCGGTGCGTAATGTTCAATCACGAATGGAAAAATGGGGGTTAAAACAAGCGCTACCAAGCCATATTAATCCACACAAATTGCGTCACTCTTTCGCCACACACATGTTAGAGTCGAGCGGCAATTTACGCGCGGTGCAAACCTTGTTAGGCCATGCGGATTTAGCCACTACACAGATTTATACTCATCTGGATTTTCAACATTTAACAGAGGTTTATGATCAAGCCCATCCGCGCGCTAAACGGAAAAAATAACCCTATACCCAGTTTCGGAATTTTTATTATGAAATATTATCGCCCGCTCAAACCTTTTAAAGTCATCAGTTTTGATCTTGATGATACCTTGTACGATAACCGCCCGGTTATCAAAAAAGCAGAAAGTTCAATTATTGTTCATCTTAATCAGAGATACCCTGAACTTGCAGAGTTAACACAAAAACAGTGGCTACTGTACAAAGACCTTGTAGCAAAAGAATGTCCAGAATTAAATCACGATGTTTCTTTATGGCGGATTAAAACGCTTACCCGTGTTATGACTATCTATGGTATTCCGCAATTTAAAGCAATTGAATATGCTAAAGATGCTTTCAGTAAATTTCTAACACTTCGCAGTGACTTTGTCGTACCGCAAGAAAGTATTCAATTACTTGATAAATTAGGAGAATCCTACCCTGTAATTGCAATTACTAACGGTAATGTTGATGAGCATAAAATCCAACTGCACGATAAATTCCAATTTATTTTAAAAGCGGGAAATGGTTTTAAATCAAAACCACAAGGTGATCTGTTTATAGAAGCAGCCAGACGTTTAAATATTGAAGTCAGTGATATTTTGCATGTCGGAGATCATTTAGTCAGCGATGTTTACGGCGCGCAAAATAATGGCGCACAAGCGGTTTGGTTTAATCCCAACAGACAATCATTAACTGGCGCCAGGTTATTACCCGCAGTTGAAATCAGCCATTTAGATCAGCTATACAAACTGCTATAGTTACTTTTCACTGAATGAATAAACAGGTACTTTAGGATGGATGTTTCTTACTTAATCGATGGTTTAAATGACCACCAACGCGCAGCTGTTTCCGCTCCAGAGCAGAACATGCTTGTTTTGGCTGGCGCCGGCAGTGGTAAAACACGTGTTTTAACCCATCGTATTGCATGGTTAATGCAAGTTGAACATATCCCAACCTACGGTATTTTAGCGGTAACTTTTACCAATAAAGCAGCCAAAGAGATGCGTAGCCGTATTGCCGATATCTGTCCGCAGCATATTGGTTCAATGTGGATTGGCACATTCCACGGCATTGCCCATCGTTTATTACGCTTGCATTATCAAGAAGCTAACCTGCCAGAACAGTTTCAAATTATTGATAGTGATGACCAGCAAAAAATGATTAAGCGTATTATCAAAAGCCTGAATTTAGATGAAAAATACTACCCGGCAAAAGAACTGCAGTGGTATATCAACGATAAAAAAGATGAAGGTTTACGCGCGAAGCATATTGAAGCCGGATACAGCCTGCAGGAAAAACAACGCCTGCAAGTTTATCAAGCCTATGAAGAAGCCTGTCAGCTGGCTGGTTTAGTCGATTTTGCGGAACTGTTATTACGAGCTCACGAACTGTTATTACAATATCCATCACTGTTACTGCATTATCAGCAGCGTTTCCGTCATGTCTTAGTCGACGAATTCCAGGATACCAATAAACTGCAATATGCCTGGTTAAACCTGCTTACCGATAACAACAATTATCTAACGATAGTTGGCGATGATGATCAGTCTATTTATGGCTGGCGTGGTGCGGATATTGAAAATATCCAACGTTTTTTAAGAGAAAAAAACAATCCAGTCACAGTGCGTTTAGAGCAAAACTACCGCTCAACTGGACATATTCTAAATGCCTCAAACCAACTGATTAAAAATAACAGTGACCGTTTAGGTAAAGAGCTGTGGACGAGCGGTGAAGATGGCGCACCAATTGCAATTTACAGTGCGTTTAATGATTATGACGAAACGCGTTATATTACCTCGCAACTGCAGTTATGGAAAAGTAGTGGCAAGAAATTAGCTGAATGTGCCATTTTATATCGCAGTAATGCGCAGTCTCGCCTATTTGAAGAGCAGTTAATGGCGCAGCAGATCCCCTATCATATCTATGGTGGTCAACGCTTCTTCGACCGTTTAGAAATAAAAGATAGCGTCGCCTATTTACGTTTAATAAACAATCATCAAGATGACGCCGCATTTGAACGTGTGGTCAATAAACCAAAACGTAAAATCGGCAATACCACGCTGGATAAAATACGACTTTGTGCCCGCGAACAGGGTTATACCATGTGGCAGGCGAGCCTTTATTTAATTGAACAAAAACAGCTCAGTGCGGGGGCGAAGAGTTCATTAGCAGGGTTTATTGAATTAATAAACCGCTTTAAAAGTGAAACCTCTGAACTTCCTCTCTTTCAAATTGTAGATCATGTTATTGCCCACTCGGGCCTGCATGCGATGTTTGAAAATGAAAAAGGTGAGAAGTCTCGCAGTCGTATAGAAAACTTACAAGAGCTTGTTTCTGCAACAAAATCCTTTGTTATTCCTGAAGAAGAGCAGGATATGAACGAACTCACTGCATTTCTCGCTTATGCGGCATTAGAGTCGGGTGACAACCAGGCAGATGAATTTGAAGATGCTGTGCAGCTGATGACTATGCACGCAGCAAAAGGCCTTGAGTTTCCGCAAGTATTTATGGTTGGCGTGGAGGAAGGTATGTTCCCGGGACAGCAATCAGCCGATGATGAAACCCGCTTAGCAGAAGAACGTCGTCTTTGCTATGTAGGCATGACACGCGCAATGCAGAAACTCACAATTTGCCATGCAGAAAGCCGCCGTTTATACGGACAAGAAAAATTCCACTCGCCTTCACGTTTTATTAACGAACTTCCGGAACAGGATATTGAATATATCCGTCTTAAAACGCAAGTTCGCAGGGTACAACAACCAACAATCAAACAGCCAAGTTTTAAAGGCGAAAGCCAGGATGTTTTAGGTTTTACGCTTGGTCAACAAGTAAAACATCCAAAATTTGGAGAGGGTACAATCACAGCTCAAGAAGGTAGCGGCGAGAACAGTCGCTTACAAGTACACTTTATGGGTGCAGGCAGTAAGTGGTTAATGACCGCCTATGCACGACTTGAAACGATATAGGTAAAAACCTCTTGAAAATGCCGATTCAGAGCCTCGCTCGGATGACAGAACAAGCGCAATATATAGAGAAATATTATTCCCTTTATTGCAACTCAGTACTGGCCTTCGAGTAAGCTAAATAGCACCTATCTTAGTCGTTATAAGGTTACAATTTATAACGACTCATATCAATTTGCTTAATATTGAGATCTATTTTGGAAGTGCGACTTCAGTCGCGCCAGTAGTATTGCGGTTTAAACCGCCCCTCCAAATATTAAAACAGATCAATTAGTTTTGCGGATTGATATCACTTATCGACTTGCTGATTGCTGCATTTCTGAAGAGCTTTGGTCTAAGTTGTTGATATTAACTATCATAGTAAAAAACTGAATATCAGTGAGAATACTGCTTAATATTTAACCTTATTTATTATGAAATTAAAAAAGATTAACTAGACTTAAAGTGTATCGAATATTTCTTTTGTTGCCAAAATTCAATGGCAGTTATTAAAGTTAGCTTAGATCGAAAATGATCATGCTAAGGAGTTTGTTATGCGCTTTAAACCAATTAAAGATTTTTTGGCTTATGTAGAAGAGTGCCATATAGCACTTGCTGATCTTTATCTGCGACTTAGCCGGGAAGCCAGTGATGAAAAAGTTAAATTATTACTCGATTTTATGAGAAATAAAGAACAGTTATCTTACCTTCACCTCCATGAATATGCACAACAAGCACCGACAAGTATACTGGAAACATGGTTAGATAATGTATTTGATCAAAGCTTTCCCATGAAGTGTCAACAGATGAATTTACAACCAGAGCTAGCTATTGATGACGTGGTTGCTTTAGCGATGAATTTAGATACCCAGCTGATTGAATTGATGCAGACAGCGGCTTATAACTCACCGACTATAGAGGCAGAACTCGCGCTTGAAAGTCTAAGTAATCAAGAAGAAGAAACACTGCATCAGGTAATAATGGCAAGTAATGAATTTGAATATATGTAAGTAATACGCTTTATATACCCCATAACAAAACGGAAAATTACTTTCCGTTTTTTTATGCTCCTATTTTCCACTGCTATCACTAGTGTTCATCTTCGATAAACGGTAGAATCGGCGCTTATTTATTAGTCCGTATCAATTGGTGATTTATCTATGAAAGCGCATATCCAGCAACTACTTGAGCAAGCGATTGTTTCTCTACAAACACAAAATATTCTTCCTGAAGATATTAAACCACGCATTGCTATTGATCGCACTAAAGATAAATCTCATGGGGACTTTGCAAATAACTTGGCGCTGATGTTAGCAAAACCTGCAAAACAAAATCCTCGCGCTTTAGCTGAGTTAATTGTGGCAAATATCCCACAATCAGATTTAGTAACAAAAATGGAAATTGCAGGTCCAGGCTTTATTAACTTTTTCATTAATCCAAATCATCTTGAAAAACAGATTGATGGTGCTTTTGCAGATCCTAAATTAAATGTTGAAACTATTGAAAATCCACAAACAATTGTTGTCGATTATTCATCACCTAATCTTGCAAAAGAGATGCATGTCGGTCATTTACGTTCATCGATTATCGGTGATGCAGTCGCACGTACATTAGAATTCCAAGGTCATAATATTATTCGCCAAAATCACGTAGGTGATTGGGGTACACAATTTGGTATGTTGCTCGCTTATATGGAAGAGTTACGCGCTAAAAATGAACCTATTGATAACAACCTTGCCAACCTTGAACTCTTTTACCGCGCAGCCAAAGGTCGTTTTGATGAATCAGAAGAGTTTGCAACACGCGCCCGTAATTTAGTTGTTGAGTTACAAGGTGGTAATGAAGAGTGCTTAAAACTCTGGGCTGAATTTAATGAAATCAGCCTTTCACACTGCCAGGAAACTTATGATCGTTTAGGCGTAAGTCTAACTCGTGAAGATGTACGTGGTGAAAGTACCTATAACGATGATTTATCTGCTGTTGTTGCTGACTTAGATAAAAAAGGTTTATTACAAGAAAGCCAGGGTGCCAAATGTGTATTTTTAGAAAGTTTCAAAAATAAAGAAGGCGAACCGCTTCCAGTTATCATCCAGAAAAAAGATGGTGGCTTCCTATATGCAACATCTGACTTAGCTGCGATGCGTTACCGCCAAAATGAGTTGAATGCCGATCGTGTCCTTTATTTTGTAGATGCACGCCAAGGTTTACACTTCCAACAAGTATTTGAAGTTGCACGTTTATCTGGGTTCGTGAAAGAAGATACGTCTCTTGAACATATGCCATTTGGTACTGTTATGGGAGAAGATGGTCGCCCATTCAAAACGCGTTCTGGTACAGTTGCAAAATTAGCAGATCTCCTAACTGAAGCAGAAGTGCGTGCATACGAGTTAGTAAAAGAAAAAAATAAAGATATGGATGAACAGGAGCTTCGTCATATCGCATCTGTTGTTGGTATTTCATCAGTTAAATATGCGGATCTTTCTAAAAACCGCACCAGTGATTACACTTTCAGTTTCGACAGCATGTTAAGCTTTGAAGGTAATACAGCACCTTACCTGTTATATGCTTACACACGTGTAGCAAGTATCTTTAATAAAGCCGATATTGCAATGGACAGCGTGACAGCTGATATCTCACTAACTGAAGAAAAAGAGATAGATCTGGCAAACAAACTAATACAGTTTAACGAGATTATTAATAATGTCGCTAAACAAGGCATGCCTCATTTCTTATGTTCTTATCTGTTTGAATTGGCGGGTCTGTTCTCAAGCTTCTACGAAGCTTGCCCTATTTTAGTTGCAGAAACTGAAATACAAAAACAAAGCCGTCTGAAATTAGCAGCATTAACCGCTAAAACACTTAAACAAGGCTTATCACTTCTCGGTATCAACACATTGGAACGCATGTAAAGATGGCGACCGTTAATAGACGTAAACCAGCGAAGCCGGGCAAAAAAAATAATCGAACATCTCGTAATCGCCCGGTTAGCAAACGCAATCAGCCTAAAAAAGGATTTCCTTTATTAGCGACTTTTGCTGCACTTTTATTAACGGGTTTTATCGGTTATTTTATTTTTGCCGTGGAAAAACCAGAAACGCCTGTTGTTATAAAAAAAGAGACGGTAAAAAAAGAGGAACAGCTTCCAGAAAAACCGCAACCTCAGTGGGAATATGAAGATACTCTCAAAACAAAAGAGATTGAAGTTGATATCCCTGTTGAAAATAAAACAACACGCCCTTATCAAATGCAGTGTGGTTCATTCCGCAGGCAAGGTGATGCGGAATCATTAAAAGCACAGATTGCATTCCAGGGATTAAATAGCCAGGTCAAAAAAACAGGTAATTGGTACAGGGTCATTTTAGGTCCTTATGAGCGAAAACGCCCAGCAGAAAAAGATCGCCATAAATTACAACGCGCTAAAATCGACGGCTGTCAAATATGGTTCTGGCGTTAATTTATTTTAAATAATATAAAAGGGTAAAACATTAATTTACCCTTTTAGCTTTTTATCCCCCTTGAAAACTCAATAATCCCCCATATATATATATCTATAACAGCCTAATTACACGGCTCATTCTATTTATAAGTTCAAAGGTAATAATATGACTACTATTGTTTCAGTACGTCGCGGTAACCAAGTGGTTGTTGGTGGTGATGGTCAAGTTTCTCTCGGTAATACAGTCATGAAAGGCAATGCACGCAAAGTGCACCGTTTATATAACGATAAAGTAATAGCTGGTTTTGCAGGCGGTACTGCTGATGCATTTACTTTATTAGAACGTTTTGAAGCTAAATTACAAGCCCATCAAGGTAATCTAGAACGTGCAGCGGTTGAATTAGCTAAAGATTGGCGTACAGACAAAATGCTGCGCAAGCTAGAAGCATTATTGGCCGTCGCAGACGCAAAACATTCTTACATCATTACAGGTAACGGTGATGTGGTTAGACCGGAAAATGATCTGATTGCAATCGGCTCAGGTGGAAACTTTGCACAGTCAGCCGCTACTGCATTATTAGAAAATACAGATTTAGACGCTAAAACTATTGTTGAAAAAGCGTTAACAATTGCTGGAAATATTTGTGTCTTCACCAATACCAATCAAACTATTGAATGTATTGATTACGAAGATACTAGCAAAACAGAAAGCGATAAATAGGAATAAATAATTATGTCAAACATGACACCAAAACAGATAGCACATGAGTTAGATCGCCATATCATAGGGCAAAATAATGCCAAACGCGCTGTTGCAATAGCACTTCGAAACCGCTGGCGCCGTATGCAGCTTGATGAAGAGATCCGTCAAGAAGTAACACCAAAAAACATTTTAATGATCGGTCCAACCGGTGTCGGCAAAACAGAAATAGCACGCCGTTTAGCAAGACTTGCCAACGCGCCATTTATTAAAGTTGAAGCAACAAAATTTACTGAAGTTGGTTATGTTGGTAAAGAAGTCGAAACTATCGTACGAGATTTGGTTGATGTAGCCATTAAAATCACCCGCGAAGAAGAGATGGAAAAAGTAACCCATCGAGCGGAAGATTTAGCTGAAGATAAGATTTTAGATATCCTTATCCCCAGGAATGGAAGATATGACCAATCAACTTCAGGGCATGTTCCAGAATTTATCAGGTAAAGATGAAACGAAAAAACGCAAAATGAAAATCAAAGAAGCATTAAAAGCGTTGATTGAAACTGAAGCTGCTAAATTAGTGAACCAAGAAGAGTTAAAAGATAAAGCCATTTTTGCCGCTGAAAATAACGGTATTATCTTTATCGATGAAATAGATAAAATATGTAAACGCGGTGAAGCTTCAGGGCCTGATGTTTCTCGTGAAGGTGTCCAGCGTGATCTTCTACCATTAATTGAAGGTTCAACAGTGAGTACGAAACACGGTATGGTAAAAACCGATCATATGTTGTTTATTGCATCTGGTGCTTTCCAAATCGCTAAACCATCTGATCTTATTCCGGAATTACAGGGACGTTTACCTATCAGAGTAGAGTTAGAAGCGCTTAAAGAAGAAGATCTGGCAAGAATACTAACAGAGCCTAAAGCATCACTAAGCGAACAATATCAAGCACTATTGGCAACTGAAGGTGTCAATATTGAGTTCACTAAAGACGGTATTGATAAAATTGCTAAATCAGCCTGGCATGTAAATGAAACAACAGAAAACATTGGTGCACGCCGTTTACACACACTAATGGAGCGTATTATGGATGAACTTTCATATGAAGCATCTGATCGCCAGGGAGATAGCGTTGTTATCAATGAAGCTTATGTAGCAAATGCACTGGATGAACTTGTTGAAAACGAAGATTTGAGTCGTTATATTTTATAATCCATTACAAAAAATTAACACACAATCCGCTAGCAATTATATTGATAGCGGATTTTTTTTGCTTTCAAGAAAGATAGATATGCTTTTGACGACACAGAGTCTTATAAAGCGGTATTGGCCGCTTATGACACTGCGCAGTCGTACAACTACAGGGCAAGCACGTTCGTAACACTCAACTGTAGCTGAACTTCCCCCTACTATCACATGCTCAGCAAGCAACTTCATTGCTGCTGTTAATCTTTCCCCATGCGAGAGTGGCTCAAACATAAATGCAGACGTAAAAAGACCCTGTCGAGATAAACTCAACAAGGTTTAGTCTTATGTTGCTTATAGATAGCAAGCTTGCCGATGGGACAGTGTTCGCAGAGATCACCCGCTCGTGACACTGCACTGTCGCGAAACTACATGGCACGCGGAGCTTACCCGCTCATTACACTTTGCTGGCGCCAAATTCGCCCCGACTATCACATGAAAGGAAATGCCTTCGGCATACTTTTTATAAGCCCATATTCGAGTAGGTCAAACACAAATCGTTATTGGGCGCTTGGCGATGGTCAGGATTCGCAGAGCTCATCCGCTCGTTGCTCTTGCCTGTCGGCAAACTCGCCCTACTCGAGAGTAGGTCATAAATCAAAAGCCTTAATAACGAAAAAACCCCCACCCTTCTTTCGAAGGATGGGGGTTTATCGTTATTAGGCGCTTGGCGATGACCTACTCTCACATGGGGAAACCCCACACTACCA
>JABXKR010000035.1 GCA_013619145.1 Psychromonas sp.
AGTAAGCCAGACAATTGTACTTGAAGGCGTTGATCTTGCTGATGAATATGTAAACAGCGGAGATCCTATCACTAACGAGGCAATCATTAGCGGTTTGAGCGGGGATGGTGCTTTAATCATTGATGAAGGTGAAGTTGCCATTGAATTCCCGGCTCTTGAAGAGGAACCATTATATCCTTAATATTTTTAGCATAAAATATTGCGCTAAAACTCAATATTTATCCGTTAGTAAGTGGTGTGAACTGCTTATTAACGGATAATTTTTTATCAATTAAAAAAAAATTTAAATTCACCATGCAGAAATGATATTAGTAACTAAAATAATGATAGGCAGTAAAACATAAAATATAAACAATAAGTTATGAAATGGAGGTAAGATGAAAAACTTCAATTTTATATTGGCTAAAAGAAGTGCAATAGGGATATTGTGTTCAACTATGATGTTCCCAGCAATTGTTAATAGTCAATCATTAGAGCAAGCCGTCGCATACACCTTAGATACTCACCCTGATCTTAGCGCTGCATTTACCCAATTTAAAGCTAACGAGCAGCAAATTTCCCAAGCCAAATCGGGTTATTGGCCAACGCTTGATTTAACCGGTGGTTATGGTTACGAATACACTGACAGCCCTGGCACTAGACGCTCAGGTAGCTCTGGTGATAATACCGAAGAGTTAATGCGTGGCGAATTAGGTATTAGCCTAAAACAAAATATTTTTAGCGGTTTTCATACCAGCAGTGAAGTCGATCGAACTAGCTTTGCTACAAGTGCAGAGCAATGGCGTTTGTTTTCTGCCGCTGAAGATATCGCGTTGCAGAGTATTAAAGTCTATGTAAATCTAATAAAAACTGAACAGCAGGTTGCTTTGTCAGAAAAGAATCTCGCTGCTCATGAAGAAATTTACGGACAGATCAAAGAGCGCACCGATTCCGGGTTAGGCAGTACAGCCGATTTATCACAAATTAATGGACGGCTTGCTAAAGCGCACTCAAATTTAATTGCAGCAAAAAATAATTACCTTGATAGTAAAGTGCAGTTCTATAGAGTGATTAACCAACAACCTGAAAATTTAGTTATACCTGTCCCCGATGCGGATATGTTGCCAAAAACTGAAGAAGAGGGGTTACAAAAAGCTTTAGATAACCATCCTATTCTTAAATCATCGAGTAATGATATCACGGCAGCCAACTACCAATATGACGCTGCAAAATCAACTTATTACCCTAAAATATCGTTAGAGTTAAGTGCAAATTATAATGATAATTTGGATGGTGATGATGGTAGTTTTGGAGATGTTGGTGGTGAAAATAATGAAGCACTGGCGATGATACGCTTTACCTACAATATTTTTTCCGGTGGTAGGGACGCAGCTTATGCAACTGAAACTGCCTATAAGATAAATGAAGCAAAAGAGTTAAATCGCAGTGTGCACCGTCAAGTAACGGAAGGATTTATCCTTTCATGGAATGCATTTGAACAGTTAAATATGCAGAAGAAATACATTAAAACACATGTCGTTGCCTCAAAAGATACGCAGTTTATGTATAACGAGCAATTTAGATTAGGGCAACGAACCTTGCTCGATTTACTTGATACAGAAAATGAACTTTATCAAGCAAGAATAGATTTTCTTGAAGCTGAGTTTAATGAAATAACCGCGCAGTACAGAATACTGCATGCTACTGGACTATTATTGGACTCGTTACGAGTAACTCGTCCATCAACTTGGTCAGGTGAAGAGCAATACGAAGGAGGCGTAAGTCAATGAAATTTATAATCATGTGTATTTTAAGCCTGTTTATAGCAGGATGCTCAACAGAAGCAATCGATATGGCGGCTGAGCCGACAGTGCAAGTAAACGATCTTCGAGATTATGAAGGGGACGGCGTAATCAAAGCAAGAGATATTTGCGATGAAACACAAGTTGGCTCTCAAGTTGATAATAGTGGCTGCGGATCGGAAACTGTGCATAAAGCTAAACGTGAATTGCTGATTAACTTTGCCAACAACTCTTATGAGGTCGTACCTAAATATTTCCCTGAGATTGAAGAATTAGCTAAGTTTATGAGAAAATATCCACAAGCTAATGTCACCATTGAGGGGCACACCAGTAAAGTTGGTACAAAAGAGCATAATGATAAATTATCTCAAAATCGTGCACAGGCGATTAAAGATATATTAGTCAGCAGATTTGAAATAGAGGAAAAGCGCCTTACGGCACTCGGCTTTGGTTTCGAACGTTTATTACTTGAAGGTAATGATGAATATATCCATGCTCGTAATCGTCGAATTGTCGCCGAAATCAGCAGTCATAAAATAATTACTGATCTGAAGTGGACAATTTACAGTGTTGATGATCGTGTCGAGGACTAGTAAACTGCCATTTAAAGTCATCTGTTCCAAGTAGTTTGACTGTCGATATTTAGGGCTCCAATCGGAGCCCTTTCTTTATTTTAAAGAGGTCATTTAATGAGCGAAAATAGCATGATTAATTATGGTCCACTGGCTGGGCTTATTGGCGTTTGGGTAGGAAATAAAGGGGCTGATATCTCACCGGAGCCTGATGGTATTGAAAATAATACCTATTATGAAACACTGAGCTTTACTGAAGCTGGAGAGGTGAGTAATGCCGAGTCACAGCAAGTCAGTGCAGTTCATTATATGCAAAAAGTACAACGCATTAGCGATAATAAAGTGATTCACCAGGAGACTGGATACTGGATGTGGGATCAGGCAAACGATACGGTGATGCATTCATTAACCATTCCTCGAGGGATGTGCGTGCTTGCTGGCGGTAAATTTAGTGAAAGTGAAAGAACAGGTATCACCTTTGATGTACAAGCGAGTCTGGATCAGCAAGACTGGCAATTAATTCAATCTCCGTTTATGCGAGACAATGCCAAAATGACAAAGTATTCACAACAGGTTGTTTTAATTGGAAATAGCTTATCTTATACGCAAACTATGGTGTTAGATATTTACGGCAAGATTTTTGATCACAGCGATCAAAATAAACTGGTACGCCAATGAGCCTGATTAGTAAACTGTTTGTGTTGCAGGTTAAAACTTGGAATGCTTTTACCTATGCGTGCCAAGGGTTTCAAGAGTTTCAGCAACGTATATGGATAGTGAGTATCCAAAAAAATGCGACAGAGCAGGGAACTTTGCTCAATGATACCTTTGTGGTCAGTGAAGATAGCTTTTCATCTCCTATGTCATGGATGCATAAACGGGGTTATAACGAAGTCATGATCAGCAAAGTAGATAAGATGCCACGTTCAAAAGTTGTCAAAATTAGTGTTGATGATGAATCACATAGTTTAATACGGGTTAAATAAAGTTCTTTATTCAATAAAAAAGCCCGTACTTAATATTTAAGTACGGGCTTTTTAATAAAATACGTTTATAAACGTCGCTTATTTACTATGACGCTCTTGTAATTTAGCCGCTATATCTGAAAGTTTTAAACCCTCATTTTGCAGTAATACTGTCAGGTGATATAACAAATCAGCACTTTCACAGGTTAGTTCGTCCATATCTTTAGCCATAGCAGCCAGTGCAACTTCGACACCTTCTTCACCCACTTTTTGTGAGATACGTTTTGTACCACGAGCATATAAACTTGCTGTGTAGCTGCTTTCTGGATCCGCGCCTTTACGACTAGCGATCACTTGCTCAAGATCTGCAATAAAAGTCAGAGCGGGTTGTAAATCACCTTTAAAGCAGCTTTCTGTACCTAGGTGGCATGTTGGACCAACCGGCTCAACGATTGCTAGTAGCGTATCGTTATCGCAGTCTGTGCTGATTTCAAGTACGTTTAAGAAGTTACCAGACTCTTCACCTTTACACCATAAACGCTGTTTAGTGCGGCTAAAGAAGGTCATTTTGCCACTTTCAAGTGTTGCAGTTAAGGCTTCCTGGTTTACATAACCTAGCATCAAGACTTTACCTGAGGTGCGGTTTTGCACAACAACAGGCATCAGGTTATCAACTTTTGCCCAATCCAGTGAATTAAGCTGTTGTTCATTCATTAGTATATTGCTCATAATCTGATCTCTACTTGCTGTGTTTTAAGGTAAGCTTTTAACTCACCAATATTAATTATCTGTTTATGGAAAACGCTGGCGGCTAATGCGCCATCAACATCTGCTGTGTTAAATACATCAGCAAAATGAACCATTTCACCTGCACCGCCAGATGCAATCAAAGGCACATTACAAACTGCACGCGCCTGGCTTAGCTGCTCTAAATCGTAACCACAACGGACGCCGTCCTGGTTCATCACGTTCAGTACGATTTCACCCGCACCACGAGACTGCACCTCTTTGATCCAATCAAAGGTGTTCCATTTTGTTGTTACTGTTGCTTTTTCATTACCGGTAAACTGTTTCACTTGATGTTGACCCGTCTCTTCGTCAAAGTAAGAGTCAATACCAATAACAATACATTGCACGCCAAATTTTTCAGAGAGACGATTAATTAAACTAGGATCCGCAAGTGCTGGACTGTTGATTGATACTTTATCTGCGCCAAACTCTAAAATACGGCGCGCATCTTCTTCAGTCTTGATACCGCCTGCTACGCAAAATGGAATATCAATCACTTCTGCAACACGGCTAACCCAGCTTTTATCAACAACACGAGCATCTGAGCTTGCGGTGATATCGTAGAAAACTAGCTCATCAGCGCCTTCTTCGGCGTAACGTTTCGCCAATGGGACAATATCACCGACTATTTCATGGTTTCTAAACTGTACACCTTTTACTACCTGACCATCTTTAACATCAAGACAAGGAATTATGCGTTTTGCCAGCATTTGATAGCCTCCTTAACATTGAATTTACCTTCAAGCAGTGCACGACCGACGATCATACCCGATGCGCCAGAGCGAGCAACGGCTGCGATATCATCTAAAGATCCGATACCACCAGATGCTTGCCATGCTACCTGCGGGTAAGCAACCGCCATCTCTTTATAAAGATCAACGTTAGAGCCCGTTAATGTGCCATCTTTAGATATATCAGTACAAAGTACATGTTTAAGGCCAACCGCCAGGTAGATTTCAAGTAGTGATTCAATGGTTTGACCACTTGCTTCCTGCCAACCTGAAACAGCAACAATCTTATTACCATCTGCATCGATATTAATATCAAGTGCTAAAACGATATGTTCGGCGCCATATTTTTCCATCCAGCCAGCAACCATTGCCGGTTCTTTAACCGCTGTTGAGCCGATAACCACACGCTGCGCGCCTGCATCTAATAAGTCTTTAACATCCTGTTCTGTGCGAACGCCGCCACCGATTTGGATTTTAGCTGGAGTATTTTTTATCAAACTAGCAATCACATCTAATTGGCGTTTCGTAACATCTTTTGCGCCATCTAAATCTACCAGGTGTAACCAGTCTGCACCGTGCTTGTTGTAAATAGTAAATTGGCTTTGTGGATCATCACTGTAAACAGTTTTTTGTGCGTAATCACCTTGGTATAAACGAACTACTTTACCGTCGATAAGGTCTAATGCTGGGATAATCATCTTAAAGCTCCAGGAAATTTTTAATTAGTTGCGCACCGGCTTTACCCGAACGTTCAGGGTGGAACTGCACCCCGTAAAAATTATCTTTATTAACAGCTGCTGTAAATGGGCTACCGTAATCACAACTTGCAATCGTATCGTCATTTACTGGCAGGGCATAGCTATGTACAAAATAGAAGTAGCTGCCCGCTGGGATATCTTTAAATAGCGGCTCATCCAATTTAGGTGTTACTTGATTCCAGCCCATATGGGGAGAACGAAGTGGTGCCACATCCATTTTTTCGATATTGCCTTCGACAATTCCAAGAGTTTTAATAATTGGTTGCTCACCAAAACCCTCTTCAGAGGCTGCCGCTAACATCTGCATACCTAAACAGATACCCAAAACAGGCTGCGTAAGGTTTTTAATCTGTTCAACTAAATCACGTTCGATTAGGTTAGCCATCGCTTCTTTAGCAGTGCCAACGCCCGGCAAAAACAGTTTGTCAGCTTGCTGCAAAATAGCCGGCTCTTTACTGACAGTGACTTGATAACCTAAACGCTCGATGGCGAATTTAACCGATGAAAGATTAGCGCAACCTGTATCAATGATAACTATCATAAAACACCTTTGCTAGATGGTAGATCGGTACCTACAATCTGCACGCTTTGGCGCAGTGTACGGCCAAATGTTTTAAATAAACCTTCAACCATATGGTGCGCATTACCATCTTCAACTTCAAGATGCAGTGTTGCGCCCATTGCTTGTGCTAATGAGTAGAAGAAATGCTCAACCATCTCAGTAGACATAGTCCCCACTAATTCACGAGGGAAGTTTGCCTTAAATTTTAGGTACGGACGACCTGAAAGATCTAATGTACAGCTGGCTTTTGTTTCATCCATAGGCAGTACAAAACCAAAACGGCCAATTCCACGCTTATCACCTAAGGCTTTGTTTAATGCTTCACCCAATGCAAGCGCAGTATCTTCAACGCTATGGTGATCATCAATATGCAAGTCACCTTTAACACTAACATCCATTTGGAAACCGCCGTGAGTGGCAATTTGATCTAACATATGATCGAAGAAACCCATGCCAGTATCGATATTGTTCTCACCCGTTGTGTCTAAATCAACGCGTACATTAATATCGGTTTCTTTGGTGGTGCGTGTTACCGATGCAATACGACCTTTGCTGGTTAGCTGTTTAACAATAGCTTTCCAATTCAATGTTTCTCTGTTGTATAAAATACCTGTCAAGCCCATATTGTCGGCCAGACCAATATCTGTATGGCGATCACCAATTACATATGAGTTAGCAAAATCGATACGTCCCGATTTTAGGTACTCGCTTACCATGCCTAAATGCGGTTTACGACAACTGCAGTTATCATCGATGAAATGTGGACAAAGCAGGGTAGCTTCAAATTTAACACCTTGAGAAGCAAATATTTCCATCATTTTATCTTGTGGGATATCAAAATCAGACTGCGGGTAACTTGTCGTACCTAGACCATCCTGGTTAGATACAATCACTAAAATATAACCTGCGCCTTGTAGTGTTAATAAGCTTGGAATTACATCTGCTTCAAATTTTAATTTTTCTAAACTATCAACTTGCTTATCGCTGATTGGTTCATCAATTAACGTTCCATCACGGTCGATGAATAGAAATTTTTGTTTACTCATTTTTTTATCCCTACAGCGAGTTTAAAGTCTTAAGTGTGCTTTCCATTTCAGCTTTTGAGCCGATGGTAATACGAATACAGTTTTCCAAACGTGCTTTATTGGCAAAATCACGCATAATAATGCCGTCTTTAGCGAATGCTTTAAATACCTTGGCGGAGTCTTCAAAGCGCACTAGCAAGTAGTTACCCGTTGCTGGAAAGACTTCTTTTACACAAGGTAGTGTTTGAATTTGTTGCTGTAATACAGCGCGGTTGTTATTTAAGATTGCCACACGCTCGCGCATGATCTCTAAACCGTTTTCTGATAATGCTTGTGTTGCGATTTGTGCAATCGGATCCGGCACCGGATACGGCGCAATCACTTTTGATAACATATCAATAACACTTGACTGTGCTAAGGTGAAACCACAGCGAATTGATGCTAAGGCAAACGCTTTTGATAAAGTTCGTGTGATAACCAGGTTTTCATGTTGGTCGATCAAATCGGCTTGGGTCAGCTGCGGACAGAATTCGATATAAGCTTCATCAGCAACAATTAAAGCCTTACCTTTTGTTGCTTGTAATAGTTCAACTAACTTTTGTTTGTCGAGCATATTACCAGTCGGATTATTAGGAGCACATAAGAAGACAATTTTAACTTGGCTAGCTTCTTTATTTACCGCTTCGCTTACTGCTTGATAATCAACATCAAAGTTACTATCAAGTGCCACTTCTTCAATTGCGACTCCGCATGTTTCTGCACTAATCGCATACATACCGTAAGTTGGCGGACAAATTAAGATGCTGTCTAAAGCGGGTTCACAAAAAGTACGAATTAGAATCTCAATGCTTTCATCTGCACCGCGTGTTGTCAGTACTTGTGTGTTTTTCAGGTTGGCATATTCTGCGTAAGCACTGATTAATGCAGGGGGTTGAAATTCAGGATAACGATTGAGTTTACTTGAGTCGAGTTGGTACTCATTACAATCCGGTGATTCGTTAGCATTTAACCAAACTTCACCTGTTCCACCAATACGACGAGCAGAAAGGTAAGGGGTTAATGCTTGCACCGTTTCTCGGGCGAGGTGTTTGATATCACTCATGTCTTTCTATCTTCCCTAGCTGACAATTGCTGAATGTGGGGCGCAGATTTTAGCCTGCTTATTTTTTGCCCCGTTTAATTAATCTGTTTTTACTTATTTAATTTATCCATTCGGATAGTTACCGCACGTTTATGTGCAGTTAAACCTTCAGCATCAGCAAGACAGGTTACCGTCGGCGCTAAATTACGTAAACCATCAGAAGTCAGCTCCTGCACTGTGTAGCGTTTACTAAAGTCAGCCAAACCTAAACTTGAATAGGTACGGGTATAACCGTAAGTAGGTAATACATGGTTAGTACCACTGGCGTAATCACCGACAGACTCTGGTGTCCAGGCTCCTAAGAATATCGAACCGGCATTTTTCAGTTTAGGTTGTAAAGCACGCGGGTCGTTTGTCTGTACAATCAGATGCTCAGGTGCATAACGGTTGGAAATTTCAACCGCTTGGTCGAGATCTTCACAAATAATGTTAACGCTGTGTGCTAATGCTTTTTCTGCAATTTCGCGGCGCTCTAATACAGCAACTTGCTTGTTAATCTCGATTGCGGTTTGTTCTGCAATCTTTGCACAAGGTGTGACTAAAATAGATTGTGAATCATGGCCGTGTTCTGCTTGTGATAACAGATCAGCTGCGATAAACGCAGGATCTGCATCTTTATCTGCAATCACTAATACTTCCGAAGGACCTGCCGGCATATCAATAGCCGCACCTGCAAAATCATTACTGACTTGGCGTTTAGCTTCTGTTACAAACGCGTTACCCGGGCCGAATATTTTATCAACAGCTGCAATAGTTTCTGTACCATAAGCAAGAGCCGCAACGGCTTGTGCGCCGCCCACAGTATATATTTCATCTACGCCACAAAGTGATGCTGCATATAAAATTTCATCAGCCAGTGGAGGAGGTGAACATAAAACTAAACGGGAACAACCTGCTATTTGCGCTGGAGCACCCGTCATAATAACAGTTGAAGGAAGCGGGGCACTGCCACCTGGAATATACAGACCAACAGACTCAATTGCTTGCGTATGCATTTCACAAACAACACCAGGCATAGTTTCAACACGGATCACATCCTGCTTTTGCGCTTGATGGAACTTAACAACTTGCTGATAAGCGGTTTTAATCGCATTTTTAATATCATCGCCTAAACGTGCTGTTGCTTGCTCGATATCGTCACTTGTTTTGCTGAAGTTATTACCATCGAGTTTGTCAAAACGTTTGGTGTAATCAAGAAGGGCACTATCACCCGTCGCTCGAATAGCAGTAATGATTTCAGACACAGTACTCGAGAGTGCCGAAGAATCAGCCATTGCCGGGCGAGAAAGCAATTGTTGTTGCTCTTCGCCTGATAAACCTGACCAGTTAACAGTCTGCATTCCAGTTTGCATGTTTACTCCATCATTTTTTCAATTGGTAAAACTAAGATAGAGCTTGCGCCTAATGCTTTTATGGTCACTGTTA
Organism: Psychromonas sp.; assembly: GCA_013619145.1. Lineage (GTDB taxonomy): Bacteria > Pseudomonadota > Gammaproteobacteria > Enterobacterales > Psychromonadaceae > Psychromonas. Next base: position 9,750 of record JABXKR010000035.1, read on the forward strand.
CCAGCCAGTTCCATTACCGTTGGTCGCTCTGAACCTGGAAGAAGGCTGTTGATTGCTTCTAAGTTGGCTTTAGGTGCGTGCAACATTATGTATTTACACTCTTTAGCAGATTGAACGCCATCAATACGAGTTAAAATACGGTTAACTAAATCTTGTTTATCTGCACTTAATGCTTCTTCTCTTTGCATTAAAACAGCTGTTGAGCGGTAGATAACTTCTACTTCTTTAAGACCGTTTGCTTCAAGTGTTGCACCGGTTGAAACAAGATCACAAATCGCATCAGCAAGACCTGCACGTGGAGCCACTTCAACTGAGCCGGTTAACATACAAGATGTGTAAGGTACGTTTGCTTCTTCCATAAAACGTTTCAGGATATGCACGTAAGTTGTAGCAATACGAAGATTTGCAAGTGACTCAACACCTTGGTAATCAAAGTCATTATCAACAGCTAGAGAAAAACGACAGCCGCCAAATGCAAGCTCTTTAACCACTTTGTGTGCAGTAGGCTCGTTAGCTACAGCACGCATCATGCTCTCTTCTTCTAGTACGTTTTGACCGATAAAACCAAGATCAACCACACCGTCCATTACTAGACCAGGAATATCGTCATCGCGTACACGAAGAATATCAATTGGCATATTTTCACTGTGGGCAATTAAACGCTGTGTGTTTAAATTTACTTTAACGCCACATGCTTTTAATAACTTAACGGTATCGTCGCTTAAACGACCTTTTTTCTGTATTGCGATTCTTAAACGTTGCTCTGACATAGTCAATTTCCTTGCCTTAAAAACTAAAAAACCCTCGGGAGGTTTGCCTTCCGGGGGTTAATTTTGTTGGTAACCACTGGAAGCACATGAAACCTCTCCCAAGAATAAAATCCTGAAAGATTAGGTGATATGGTGATGATGTTGTGCTTTCAGAATAACTTTTTTCACGGTTACGTAAATCTCTTTAAATTTAATTGTCTGTAGAATATCAATCTAGTTATGAAAAGTGAACTGTTTTTTGAGCATAATAAAGATAAATTCGAATACTTATGCATTTTTAATGATTATTCATCGCCTGCAGTTTCATTCTCTAGGGCTGAATTGTTTTCCAATGCCTCTAATTTTGCACGTTCCGCTTTTGAAATATATTTCGGTTTGTGGCTAGGGTTGTTTTTAGCATTCATTCTTTTAATACGTTTGTCGAGAATACTGTTCATTTTTTTCTTTCTGTTCATCATTGTTTCCTAGCTTTTAAATAATGAAGGTATTGTAAAGAACTGCTAAATAAACACAAGTTAAAGCAAAGATAAGCAATAATGGTCAGGCAAATGCCTTTTCCTGTTTGAAACACTGAACAAGTAACTTACGAGAGATTAGTTATTGATAGTAGCTAATTATTAGCTTTAGCTATTTTGTTTCACCATCTATTGTTACTGATTTCGCCAAAAACTACCTATAGTCGAAATATAGTCCTAGCCGAATTGTTTTGCGCGTAGGATTTTTTTTGTAACGTGTGGTTAAACTTTCATAGTTGCTCTTCCGCTTTTGACAGCTGGTTACTTTTCTTTCAACTGCAAGAGTAAGTAGGGGATGCAGAGCTTAGCCCGCTTATAAACCTGAACTGGCGTTCAATTCGCCCACCTTGTTTCACTTGCTAAAGGAATTGACAGATCAAGAAAAACGCTAACCGAGTTGGTTTTTTGAAAGACAATAAAGTTATGGGTGTCTCGCTTCTTATGTTTTGTTTCTATTTAGATGTAATAGTGCGTAATAGGAATATTTAGTTGGTTTGTATAACATACATCGCTTAACGCAATGATTTAAATGAATATAAGGTATGGATGTCCAGCCTTTCCGTTCAACAAGGCCATAATTTTCATGGTGTCTACTTTTCGTGGGTAGAATCATTAACCTTGACTATGTTTTAGTCCACATAATACTTATGGAGGAGTAGTGTAATAATGCTGTCTACTAGTTCGAATTCTTTCACAATCTTTAGTTTATATTTTAGTATTCTCCAAAAGGGAGTATTGATCTCCTTGCTGTTCACCTTAGTTGCCTGTGGTGGTGGTTCAGATGAGAGCAGCACTGCTGTAATTACAGGGCAAGAACTAAACCCCTATTTACCGCCGGATAAGAGTAGCACTTGGTATTACAATGACTCCTCCAGTGGAGTGCGTTTTTCTGACGCTATCGTTGTTGATAATCGTTCTCTCGATGTGTTGGTCTACCCAACCAGCGGGAAAGAATATTACTCTACCGATAACGTTCAAATAGCCATAAAAGGATTTTACGCTCCATCTATCCTCGTATCTGGTGTAGGTACTTTTAACGCTGATTTCATGTTTGATGAAGCGTTGGTTTTATGGAAATCAGGCTATTTAAGCGGTGCTACTGGCAGTATTAACACAAGTGGTACGGTAAACATTAAGCCCTCGTATGGTCTCCGGGGGACTTCACTAACAGGAACCAGTACCTTTCACGGTGTTGAAACTGTTACCGTGCCTTACGGGACTTTTGAAGCTATCCATGTCAGTTATAATATCTCAGTCAGTGCAACCATTGAAGGGCTCAATATTGATATCCCCTGGTCTGGAGAGCTTTGGCTGGTAGAAGGTATGGGGATTGTGCAGCGTTCCGAAAACGGTACAACTTTTATGCTGACAAATTACGATGGGAAGGATTCTGATGGTGATGGTATCTCCGATTTTGTGGATAAGTTTCCCAATGATGCCAATGAGCAGATAGACACAGACAGTGACGGTATCGGTAACAATGCGGATGTCGATGATGACGGCGATGGCGTAGATGACATTAATGACAAGTTTCCGCTCAACCCTGCCGCTTCAGATGATACCGATGACGACGGCATAGATGATAGTAAAGATAACGATGATGACAATGACGGTCATCCAGATGTTAGCGATTACTATCCTTTGGATCCTGAACTTTTCGAGCCGTTAACAACCAATAGCGCAAAGTTTACTTCGACGCCGGTTCTAGGCGACAGTGACATCATAAGTCACACTCTGGAAATCAGTGGCACTAATATTGATTGGACCTTAAGTAGCTCAGCGGCTTGGTTGCAACTTAGTCAAAATAGTGGCTCTGGTGATCAGCTGGTTACCCTGACAGTTGATGCTAACAGCTTGAGTGTTGGGCTGCATGAAGCGCAGCTGACGCTTACTAATAAACTGGATGCAAGCGAACAGACAATTGCAGTTACTACAGATATAATCCTACCGACACTCTCTTTGTCTGTCGGTGCCATTAAATTAGATGGTACATACAGTTGGAAAGATCTGGCTGAATCGTTGCAGATCTCTCTTAACACTGGGAATAACAGCTATGGCTTAACCTACAGCATCAATTTCCCCAATAGTGGAGTTTTCAGCGTGGATGCGGTTACGGCCGTGAGTGAAAACCTTTCAGGCATTGATGTTGAAGTAATTGATCCCGCCGAATTAACTGAGGGCGTGTACGATGGTGAAATTATCTTTACTGCAACCGTTATGGACGAGGAGATTAGCGCTACATTGGATGTCGAGGTACTGGCCTCTAAACATCTCCTGCTGGTGCCAGACAGTGGCGTTGCACTGTCAAAATTTGTAACTGTGGATAAATTAAGCCATAGCGTTGATATCCTCGACAGTTATGGTTTAACGTCAACCAACTGGATCGCGACCACATCTGCGCCATGGATAACGGTTACCGCAGCAGGCACCATCTCTGATGTGTTAACCATAACCGCTGATGCAGCTGGCCTTACGGTTGATACCTTGCATACTGCGACAATTACAGTGAGCTCAAGTGATGCTGGTATCGAAAATTCGCAGACCATTAATGTCGGCTTCTGGGTAGGCAGTAGCGATCCGGCTGCCAGCACATCTATTAATGCAACATATTCGAAAGTGACCTCAGATCCTGTTCGCCCCTATGTTTATCTTAATGCGGGCGGAACTAGTATCGATGTTTATAACGTCTATGATCAATCTTCCGTCACTACCATCAGCGCAGTGGGAACCACTCTGGGTGAGATGGAGGTGAGTGCCGATGGTCAGTATCTGTATGTTGCCGACACCAATGATGATTCGGTAATCATCATTGACCTTGATAACACTAGCAATCGCAGTAGTTGGACAAGTACTGATTCACTAGCAGCAGGTTTTACCCTATCAAAAACAAATGATCGAGAGTTATTAATCTCAGGCTACGGTAATCTATATGACGCGCAAACAGGTACTCTTTATGTTGGCGATGCTCACCGTTCTTACTATGGTTTTAACTATCTGGATGCCAGCCTGTTTGGTAATCGCTTCTGTGCAGTTAATTCTGGTATCAGCCCCTATACAGTAACTTGCTATGACCTTAACTACAGCAGTTACAGCGATCAAGTATTGGTTTCAATGATTGACGGTGCAGTGCCGCATGGTACTGGCAGTAATGGCCGTGATGTGGCATTAAATAATGAGGGCACGATAGCTTATACGGCTAGTGGTGCGCCTTACGTCTTTATTCCTATCAATATCGACACGATGACCGTTGGCGTAAACCTACCTGCAGATTCCTATCCGACCGCAGTCGAAATTGGTCCCGATAACGCGCTTCATGGAGCCAGCAGTAGCTCGTACGGACCAACGGATATATGGATCTATGAAAGCAGTGGCATATTACGCACTTCTGATTACATTTCAGGCTACACGGATGAGATATTGGACAGAGCATTAGCTATTTCTGGTGACGGCTTTATCAGCATCGCCATAACCTCAAACCCATCGGTAGCTTTTGTTAGCGGATTCTGACGAAGTGCAGTGCATAGCAATAACGTAATCAAGCGAAGAAAAGGAAACTCACTTTATAGAAGTTATTAAAGTGAGTTTTCAGATGTTTATCTGCGGATATGCCATTCTTTAAATACCGAGACTAGCTCTCCATTTTAATTTCATAAGGGCAGGGTAAAAGGGTACTAAGCCTTGGTGGTGACAAATGGTTGGTAGCAGTTGGTGTTCATGGCCAAATTATCGTAGTTAATCAAGAATCAAAAACGGTGATTGCTATGTTCGGTAATTAAAATGTGCGTCATAGCGATCGTATGGCAATTGGTTACTTCCATACCGTGACCTCTGCACTCAAAGCTGCAATCAAGTAATTGAACTAAAAAGAAAAGCTTTCTGGATTTACTGACTAATACTCAGCAGTTAAGATAACTATGAGCAGTTGAATTACCCTACACTTTGTTTACGTAAGGCTCTAAGATTTATTAATTTTTAGAGCCTTTTATTTTTAAGTAATATCAGCTTGTTAGAAAACAATTTAGCCCACCTGTGTTAAATAATTCTGGAAATGCTTCGTTACAAAATCGATAAATGCTCGGATTCTAGCGGGTTGGTATTTGTCTTGCTGATAAAGTAAAAATAATGGTGTAGGGGGGATCTGCCATTCTTTAAATACCGAGACTAGATCGCCATTTTTAATTTCATCAGGGCAGTAAAGGGTGGGTAAACGGACAATACCATTACCTGCTTTCGCACCATTTAGCATGACTCTGCCATTTTTACAGCGAAACGTCCCTTTAATCGGAATTTCAACTTGATTATTAACATCTTCAATATGATGAAAATGCCAGTGATTAATCGATCCGGTAATGCATAGGTGATCTTGTAACATTTTAGGATGGTTTGGATAACCATGTTTTTCTAGGTACAAGGGGCTCGCTAAGGTATCAATCGGAATATTTATCAATTTCCTTGCGATTAATCCTGAGTTATCTAAATTCCCCATGCGGAAGACCAGATCAAATCCGTCACTTAGCAGATCAACGCGTTGGCTATTGAAATCCAAAGTTACCGTTATATCTGGATATTGTTTAATGAAATTATTAATTATCTTGCAGATGAGCTCCTCACCAATAATGCCACCCACACTATTAATATTAATAGTGCCTTGTAGTTTATGAGCGTTATCCACAGTGATCGCCACAGCTTGATTTATATCTTCAAGTGATCTCTTGCAGCGTTCAAAAAACAGTTTTCCTTGTTCAGTAAGGCGTTGTGCACGCGTTGTTCGAGTTATTAACTTTACGCCTAAATTTGCCTCTAGCTGTATCAGTTGTTTGGATAAATGAGAGCGAGAACATGACAGGGTTTCAGCGGCTTTGGTGAAACTGCCATGTTCTGCAATCAGTACAAACGCTTTAATATCTATAAGGTTTATCTCTTTTTCCATAACGCCTCTGAATTTTAAATTTTGTCGTGAATGAATGTACTAAATTATTTGTTGTGAAGGTTGACCACAATATTTAATTGTAGCTCGTATGTAAACAATGACTTTCTTGTTGACATATATATCACCAATAATGGTTTGCGTAATATACATCTCAAGCAACGAGCAAGGGGGGCTATAACAGACCCGAGACTTAGAATATTAAAAATAAACAATTGAGGTTTGAGATGAAAAAATTAATCGTAATTACTGGTGCAAGCTCTGGTATTGGTGAAGCCATTGCAAAACATTTTAGTGCTGAGGGGCATCCGCTTCTTTTATTAGCGCGTCGTGTTGAAAAATTACAAGCATTACAATTAGCAAATACCTTGTGTGAGAAAGTCGATGTAACCGATCAAGCAAGCTTTGTTGCTGCCATCACAAAAGCAGAAACGTTATATGGCCCAACTGATTGTTTAGTGAATAACGCGGGTAAAATGTTGCTTGGCCAAATAGATACCCAGGATGCCGCTGAGTGGAAAAGCATGTTTGATGTCAATGTTATTGGCCTTTTAAATGGGTTGCAAGCTGTGCTGGCGCCAATGAAAGCGCGTAATATGGGGACGGTTATTAATATCAGTTCAATAGCTGGTCGCAAAACTTTTGCCAATCATGCTGCTTATTGCGGTACTAAATTTGCTGTGCATGCTATTTCTGAAAATGTTAGAGAAGAAGTTGCTGACTCAAATGTGCGTGTAACAATTATTGCACCTGGGGCGGTAGAAACCGAGCTACTTTCTCATACAACATCAGATGAAATAAAAGGTGGTTATGATGCGTGGAAAGAGTCAATGGGTGGTGTATTAGCTGCGGATGATATAGCGCGCTCAGTAGTTTTTGCCTATAACCAACCGCAAGGTGTATGTATTCGAGAAATCGTTGTCGGTCCAACACGTCAACAACCATAAGCGACTAGGGTCTAGCATTTGTTCTCTTGAAGTGCTGGATTTAATGATTCGGTAGGGCGCTTGTATATGTTTAAAATTGCTACTTGTTTACAAACAGCAATAACAAAGCCAGCTAGCGCTTAAGCCGCTTCGCCAATCACGGCGTCTGTACTTGCCTGAGTATCATTTGAGCAGAAACAAACAGAGTGAATAAAAGGTATGGATGTCCCGTTTGTTGTTGTTCATAATGAACCTCTTATGGTTATATTGTGGATTCGAATATGGAGCTGGAAGAAGTTTATCGCCGAGACTTAAATCTGTTAGTCGCGTTAAAAGTACTGATAGAAGAGGGAAGTGTCAGTCGTACCGCAATCAGGCTTAATTTAAGCCAATCAGCGATGAGCCGGGTACTGGGAAGATTAAGAGAACTGCTCAACGATCCTCTTTTTATCCGCCAGGGACAACATCTTCAGCCTACACAACGTGCTATCGAGATAAGTCACGCACTTAATGAACCGTTAGAATCACTGCGGATTTTACTGTCTCCAACTGATTTCGAGCCGAAACTATGCAAGCAGCATTTTGTTATCGCCACTACCGATTATGCAATGCAGACCATTTTGCCCTATGCATTACCGCGCATTTATGAGGAAGCGCCAAATATTTCACTGGAATTTCCACCACTTCAGCATGAACAGATGCTTAATCAATTAACAACAGAAGGCTGCGATATGGCAATCTGTCGTCCTACTCGTAATATTGAGCCATTAGTGCATGAAAAACTGGGTTTAGTCAGTGTTTTTTGCATGTTATCGAAATCTCATCCGCTGGCAGACAAAGAGATAACCTTAGCTGATTATCTTGCTTATCCGCATGCATTGATTGCTATTAGTGATGGCGTGAAAGCGCTGATCGACGCTGCGCTTAGTGGTCATCCAAAAGCAAAAACCGTATTACGGGCCTATCATTTACAAGCCGCGTTAGCGATTGTCGACAAGATGCCTCTTATTATTACTGTGCCCGCTGATTTAGCCTATTTAGTGGCAGAGCAGCATAATCTGATTGTAAAACCTTTGCCCTTTGAGTTTAAACCCTTTGAATATTCACTTATCTGGCACCCTCGCTGTGAACACTCGGCAGCACAGATATGGCTGCGTAACTTATTAAAAGAGCAATGTGGCAGATTAATTGATAAACGCGTACAAGATATGGGATTGGTATAGCGGTTTTAACTGTAAAGGTTTATAAAAAGCCTGCTAATGCAGGCTTAATTTAAAATTGTGATGCTAATTGCGATTATAGTTTAATCACGATACGGCCTGTCACCTGGCCGTTAGTAATCGCTTCAGCGCACTCTACCGCTTGCTCTAAACCCACTTCGCGACAAGCTTGCTGGTAATAGCTTTCAGGTAAAATTTCAACTAAACGATTCCAGGCATTAATACGTTTTTGATAAGGGCATGATACTGAATCGATGCCTAATAATTTAACGCCACGTAAAATAAATGGCATAACTGTTGTTGGCAAATCAAAACCGCCAGCTAAACCACAAGCTGCGACTGCACCGTTATAATCCATTTGTGCTAAAACCTTAGCAAGCACCTTGCTACCCACTGTATCAACAGCGCCAGCCCATAACTGTTTTTCTAAAGCACGTGCAGGCTCTTCAAACTCACTGCGGTCAATAATACGGCTTGCGCCCAGTTGTTTTAATAGTTCACTGTTTTCTTCAACACGCCCCGTTACTGCCGCAACTTTGTAACTTAGTTGCGCTAATAAAGTAACCGCTACCGAGCCAACACCACCACTCGCGCCAGTCACCAAAACTTCGCCGCTTTCAGGTTTAACGCCTGCATCAACTAATGCCTGCACACACAACATTGCGGTTAATCCCGCGGTGCCGATCATCATCGCTTGTTTACTGGTAATGCCTTGTGGTTGTGGTACTAACCAATCAGCCTTCAAACTGGCTTTTTCTGCCATGCCGCCCCAATGGCCTTCACCTACACCCCAGCCAGTTAAGACAACACTGTCACCAGGTTGGTAACGTGAATCTTTTGATTCAATAACGCGGCCAGCTAAATCGATGCCGGGAATCATAGGAAACTGGCGAACAATACGTCCTTTACCTGTAATAGCTAAACCATCTTTATAGTTTAAAGATGAGTAATCAACATCAATGAGTACTTCACCTTCAGGAAGCTGTGACTCATCGATTTGACGAATTTCTGCAATAGTATTTTTTTCATGTTGGTCAAGAACAAGTGCTTTAAACATAAAGTTACTCCGTGAGTAATAGGGCCGTTTCAAGAATTAAAGAGTGTAGGTCTGAATCTAACATGAAAAAAGTGAAACTTAATCATAAAGTCTATGTATAAACCACATATATCCAAATGCTTCGGTTATCGTGATATTAATTTTCAATATAAAATGATGATATTGAGTATCTCCGCACTTTGCCGTTCGATTTTGCCTCTTCGTATTTAATTAATTTTCAATTAATGATTAAGAATCAATTAGTAAGCGCATTCTCATTAGTAGGTGTTTGATTAAGCTCTCAGTTTGATGATGTTTTTTTAATATCGTTCAGTAGTTGTTCTAGGATCGCTCGATAAATGACCATTGAGAGTCGTTTTAACGGATTATTCCGTCTTTCAAAAATCTTTATCTTTTAGTGAAGTCCTTTAACTTCGCTCTATACAGCGTTTGCTGTATATCCAATATAGCAATAGATATTAACCAATAAATTGATGTTTGTTGCCTATTAAACAAGCAATAACCATTGTGGTTGCTGCTTTAACTTAGTTTTAAAAGGAATTAAAATGAACAAAGCATTATTGTTTGGTTTGTTTGCGGTTTCGCTATCTGCTCAGGCAGAATGGGATTTTCGCGGCACACCAAATGGCTGGGCCAGTACAGCACTAGAGTATGTATCTGCAAGTGAATACCAGACTTGTCAGACTTTTGGCAGTGATAACCCTCGCTTTAAAATAGATCGTTATGGCAATTGGAATGAAGCATACCCAAGCGCGGATTACACTGTTTCGGCTGGAACTTACCTGATAACTTTTAATAGTGACAGTAAAAATATTCAAGCTACCCCTGTTGCCAGCTGTTCAAGCAACCAAGCCCCAATTGCGGCTATATCTCCTGCAACTGCGCAAACAGTGGATGCGGGCACTAGCATTACTTTCAGTGCATCAGGTTCAAGTGATGCAGATGGAACTGTTGCTTCTTATAACTGGAGCACAGGCGCAACAACTGAATCTATTACGGTAACATTTGAGAAAAGCCAGACGGTTACACTACAAGTAACAGATGATCAAGGCGCTAGCAGTAATACAGCAAGTGTTGATATCACCGTTGCGGGAGAAGAGCCTTCTGTATGGTGTTTACGTGGCACGCCTAATGGTTGGGGACAAACGCCTCTGCAATTTAATTCTGCAGCGGGCTTATATGAGCTAAATCAGGCGTTTGCGGGAGAAGAGACTCCGGCGCGTTTTAAAATTTCAGCTTGTACAGCTGATGGAAGCTGGGGAGAAAACTATCCAGCGGAAGATTTCACGGTTGCTGATTATACTAGCTACGCTATTAGCATAAATGCTTCTACTTATGAAATCAAAGCCGTTGTAATTCCTGACGTGACAAAACCTGAGCTGGCTATTACACCTGCAAGTGGTGACTTTACGACAGATAGCCTGAATGTGACATTAAGCTACAATGGTGTTGAAGTGACAGACAGCCGCTATTTAATTGGTGCGGGTGATGTGAAGCAGGGAACTGTTTTCAGTAATGACGATATTATCGTTGTGGGCTCAGATATCACTATCGGTGAATCTGTCGAGCTGCAGGTTTATGCTGTAAATGCACAAGGCAGTACAACAGAAACTTATGTTTACAACAAAGTTGAAGTACAGGAAACAGGTTTCAGTGTCTGTGTTCAAGGATTAAATCAGCCAACGATTCATCATTGGGGCGCGCTACCTGCAGGTTCAACGGCTAACTCCGTTTGGCCTGGTGATGCGATGACTGAAATTGCTGATGGCTTATTCAGTTATAGCTTCACAGAGAGTGATTCAAGTAATCTTCTTTTCAGTGAAAGTGGCAATAACAAAACGGATGATTTAACGCGCGCTAGTGATGGCACCTATCATGTTGCTACGAGTAGTTGGACAGATGGTTGTGAGGTTCCACCTGATGATGCAAAGGTTAGCATTGATCCTAATGGTGGCACATTCTCAAGTGACAACCTAACGGTGACATTGCATGCGACAGGTGATGATGTAACAGGCGGTCGTTACACAATTGACGGCAGTGATGCTGTGAATGGTGTTGCCTTTACTGATGGTGCGGTTATTACGATTGGTGCGGAATTGGCAATCGATCAGTCAATGCAAGTTTGCTTATGGGCTGAAAATGCTGATAGCAGTGACAATGAATGTTCTACTTTCACCAAAGTTGCTCCAGTAGCTGCATCTGATTTCACTTGGGATAATGCAAGTGTCTACTTTGTAATTACCGACCGTTTTAAAGATGGTGATTCATCTAACAATAACTCTTATGGTCGCCCAAGCGTTGATGCTACGGGTAAAAATATCGGTACTTTCCACGGTGGTGATATTGCCGGTCTAACTGAAAAGCTTAATGCCGGTTACTTTACTGATCTTGGTGTTAACGCTATCTGGATAACCGCACCGTATGAACAAGCTCATGGGTTTGTTGGTGGTGGTGATGATGGTGATTTTGCCCATTACGCATATCACGGTTATTACGTGCAAGATTACTCTAACCTTGATGCGAATATGGGAACGCCAGCTGAATTCAAACAGTTTGTTGATACCGCCCATAGTCAAGGTATTCGCGTGGTAATGGATGTGGTAATGAACCATGCGGGTTACAACACCTTAAAAGATATGCATGAGTTTAACTACGGTTCAACAACTGCGGGTGAATACTGGACACCAAGTGACGGCAATTGGTTTGGCTATCACAGCAGTATTAACTATGATGGCGATGAATATAAGTGGCTTAATTGGTGGGGTAAAGATTGGGTACGCGTAGGCCTGCCTGGTTATGATGCATGTGGTGGTGATGATCTCACTAAATGTTTAGCCTATCTGCCAGACTTTAAAACAGAGTCTACAAAAGCGGTTGGCATTCCACCATTCTTAGCGAACAAAGCAACCTTCGGTCAAGGTTACTTAAGTAACTACCAGGCACAAGGCACTAAACGTGTTCGTGATTGGATCACTGAGTGGTTAGTTCAATATGTCAAAGATTACGGTATTGATGGTTTCCGCGTAGATACCGCTAAGCATGTAACCTATGACAATTGGTCAAACCTTAACTATCAAGCCAAGATTGCATTGAATGAGTGGCGTCAAAATAATCCAAGCTTACCCGGTGCGGATTGGAATGATGATTTCTGGTCGACAGCGGAAGTTTGGGGACATGGTGTTGGTCAGTCGGATATCCATACAACAGCTAACTTTGATTCAGTGATTAACTTCGGCTTTAAAGGCGCAATCGACGGTATGGTTGCAAGTGCTGATAGTATGCTGAATCAATTTGCCAGTTATGCAGGGCAAGTGAATAGCTCAACAGACTGGAATGTACTGAGCTATATCTCTAGCCATGATACGGGAGCTGTTTATTACAATGGGGATGATTCACGCCAAAAACGTGCTGGTACCGCTTTACTGTTATTACCAGGTGGTGTGCAGATTTTCTATGGTGATGAACTAGGTCGTTATAATGGTGACGGCGGCAGTGATGCGGACCAAGGCAGCCGTTCAAGTGTTGACTGGAGCCGAGCGAATAATGCGATTCATCAGCATTGGCAGAAAGTTGGACAATTCCGTCGCGATAACCCAGCCGTTGGTGCAGGTCAGCATACAACGCTTTCTGGTCAGTCAAGCGGTAAAGCCTTTGCCCGTAGCTGGACTAATCCAGTTTCTGGTGTGGTGAATAACGTGGTTGTTGTGCTTGATGGCGCTGGAACGGTTAGTGTAAATGTTGCGGGTTATTTTGCTGATGGTAGCAGCGTACGTAATGCTTATGATGGTTCAATCGTAACAGTGAATAATGGCTCTGTTAGCTTTAATGCAGGAACTGAAGGTTTGATTCTGCTAGAAGCAATGTAAGTTAATAAAATGAGTTAATTCATAATTACTCGTTCACTACTAATGCCGTTCATTTCATTTGAACGGCATTTTTTTTGCCTTTATTAAAGTAATCGTAAAATATCTTAGTCGAAAGTCAGATAGCGCAATCGGGAGGGCGTTTTTAATATTTATACCCATGTTACTTCAAGATGCAAAATCAGCAAGCCAAATTGTACTTAGGTGCTAGGCATAAAATTGAAGTATAGTTGTTCTACATTGATATTTTATAACGACGCAGACGAGTGCAATTTGGCTTGCCCTGCGGGGGCTCAGCTCGAAAACCAGTATTGCGTTACAGCATTCGATAAGGGAACAACCATTACCCTCATGCTGTGCCTT
>JABXKR010000039.1 GCA_013619145.1 Psychromonas sp.
AGTCGGCAAATCACGGCATTAGAAAAACGCCTGAATATAAAGCTCTTTTACCGCACCACACGTAAAGTTTCTTTAACACAAGAAGCGCAACTGTTTTATCAGCATTGCCGTAATCTATTAGATGGTTTAGATGCAGCTGAGCAAGCGATAACTAATTTACAAAGCAGTCCGCAGGGAACCATTAAGATCTCTGCACCAGTAACCTATGGTGAACAAAAAATCCTGCCTTTAATAAACGATTTTGTGCAGTTATATAGTGAGATTGAAGTTATCAGTGATTTGAGCAATAGCCGTGTTGATTTAGTGGAAGGCGGCTTTGATTTGGCAATACGGCTTGGACAACTTAAAGACTCCAGTTTAATCGCCAAAAAATTAGCCGTGCGTTCAAATTATGTTTGCGCTTCTCCCCAATACATTAAAAAGTTTGGTGAGCCCCACTCACTGTCCGAATTAAAAAACCACAACTGCCTGCTAGGCACACGTGATTACTGGCGTTTTACCGAACAAGAGAAAGAAAAGAATATTCGTGTTCAGGGTAATATTCGCTGTAATAGCGGTATTGGACTTGTTGATGCGGCGCTAAAACATCTCGGCATCATTCAGCTACCCGATTATTATCTGCAGCAGCATATAGATTCAGGAAAACTAGTAACCCTGCTGGATAACGTGCGTGAACCACCAGAAGGGATCTGGGCAGTTTACCCGCAAAACCGTTATCTTTCCCCGAAGATACGTTTACTGGTTGATTATCTGCTCGAACATTTGCAATAAACATAAGTAACCTCAGCTCGAGATAAGCAAATCGATACAGTGCAGCTATTTTCGCGTACTTCTGCGTTAAATCAGCTACCAATAGCCAGCTATTACTACGCTGATTTGCCTTGAACTACACAAAACTATCAACACTGTATGATATAAGAGTTTAACTACATGATATTAAGGAGTATTTCGCTTTCATTATCCCGAGATGAGGTTAAGTATTAAAGCGCAATTGCAAGCTGCGTTTTAATACTGATTGCAATAAAACGGTTATTAATTATCCCTTCAATAAGTACGCCTCTAATCCTTCCATCTACACTCAATGATTTTTAGTTGCCATAATGGTCAGGCAGATATTCGTGAAAATTCGACTGTAAATAACAGTGAATTGTTAAAAAAAATCATCACTATCAGATCAAGGCAATCAACAAACCGACCTAGATCAAGCAATAATAAGTAAATAGTTGGCAATAACGTCATAAATTAAATGGTTATATTAAATATATGTAAAGCAATTGAATATATTAGGTTTCAAAACTACCATTCTTTATAAGAACTTTGCAATTAAGTTGCAACCTGGCAGGTGCGGCTAAATATCAATATAAAGTTCACTTAATTTATAAAAAAATGGAATTATTATGTCAGAAATAAAAAATGAATATGAACAAACGACACGCACAAGAGAGTGGAAAACATTTTTGTTTATCACTGTCTGTTTATTTCCCATTTTAAGCGTTTTATTGATTGGCGGTTATGGCTTTACCGTTTGGTTTTTACAAATGTTTATGGGACCTCCAGGGCACGGTTAAACTAAGCAGCTCTTTATCTACCTTTTCTCTTTTCCTTTCATTACTAAGGTCTAGTTATGATCAAATTTATCAAATGTTTCTGGCAAATTGTCAGTAAACCAAGTGTGCATTTAAGTTTAGGACTGCTCTCCATGGGTGGTTTCCTGGCGGGGGTTATTTTTTGGGGTGGTTTTAATACCGCACTGGAAGTCACCAATACCGAAGAGTTTTGTATCAGTTGTCATGCAATGTCTGACAATGTTTATGTCGAGCTGCAGGAAACTGTGCACTGGAAAAACCACTCAGGTGTACGTGCAACCTGTCCGGATTGTCATGTCCCGCATAACTGGACAAATAAAATAGCCCGTAAAATGCAGGCATCAAAAGAGGTGTGGAGCGCAGTGTTCGGTAATATCGATACCCGTGAAAAATTCTTAGCAAAACGTGGCGAGTTAGCACAGCATGAGTGGGATCGTTTCAGCGCCAATAATTCACTAGAGTGTAAAAACTGTCATAACTACAACAGCATGGATTTCTCTATCATGTCTGAGCGTGCGCAGGTACAGATGAAAATGGCTGCCGAACGCGATCAAAGCTGTATCGACTGTCATAAAGGTATTGCCCATAACCTGCCTGAAAATATGCATTCAGGTGAAGGCACACTGGCAAAACTGGAAGAGATGGCTACATCTGGTTATGACCAGGGACAAAGTTATTACAGTGTTCGCCAGCTGCCGCTGTTTACGGACAAAACCTTAGCAACAGAAGCGGGGCAATTAAATGCGGCGACAAAAGTAACAATATTAGCCGTTGAAGATAATGCCATTCAAGTTGAGATTGATGCATGGCGTAAGACTAAAGGTTTCGGCCGTGTAATGTTTGAAGATTTTGCAATGAATATCAATGATGGTTTCTTAAGCAAAGAAGTAGCACTCAGTGATGATTACATGGATAAAGGTGAATCTAAAATTGATGAGTTAACCGGCCTGCCTTGGCAGAAAGTTAGCGTTAAATTATGGATGCGCAATGGCTCGTTAACTGAATCCCGCGATACTTTATGGACCTTTGCCAAAACGACTTTCGATAAGAGCTGTAGTGTGTGTCATACCCAACCAGCTGAAAACCATTTTGACACCAATACGTGGCCGGGCATGTTTAACGGTATGTTATCTTTCGTGAATTTAGACGGCGATACACAGGCGTTAGTGCTTAAATATCTACAGAAACATTCATCTGATTTTTCAGACGAAGCGCATTAATTAGGAGGTCACAATGTCAATTTCAAGACGTAGTTTTTTACAAGGTCTGCTGGCCACTAGTACTGCAGCTTTAGTCGGTCCGGGTTTAATTCAAGCCGCACATGCGGCGGCTGGCGATACAGCTGGGCAATGGAAAGTTAGCGGTTCACACTGGGGTGCTTTCCGTGCCCGTGTATATGCGGGTAAAGTACAGGAGATAAAAGCGTTTGAAGCAGATAAATATCCGACCGATATGCTTAAAGGCATTAAAGGTATTATCTACAGCCCGTCACGTATTCGTTACCCTATGGTGCGTTACGACTGGTATCTGAACCGTGAAAAAAGTGATACTACACAGCGTGGTGATAACCGTTTTATTCGTGTTACCTGGGATGAAGCAATCACCCTTTTCCATGATGAATTAGAACGTATGCAGACTCAGTACGGTCCTTGGGCAATTCACGCCGGAAGTACCGGCTGGCGCTCAACGGGTCAGGTGCACTCCTGCGGTAATCATATGGCGCGCGCAATCGCCATGCACGGTTACACAGTCAATAAGGTCGGTGACTACTCAACGGGCGCGGGTCAGACGATTATGCCCTACGTTTTAGGGACAACTGAGGTTTATGCACAAGGCACCTCCTGGCCGCTAATCCTTAAAAACAGTAAAACCATTGTACTTTGGGGAACTGACTTAGTTAAAAATTTGCAGGTCGGCTGGAACTGTGAAACACATGAAGCGTTTGAGTATCTTGAGCAGCTGAAAGAAAAAATCGCCAGAAAAGAGATCCGCGTGATCAGTGTTGATCCGGTAAAAAGCAAAACACAGAACTACTTAAACTCAGAGCAGCAGTACATCAATCCGCAAACTGATGTGCCGTTTATGTTAGCGATTGCACATACACTTTATAAAGAAAATTTATACGATAAGAAATTCATCGATACCTATGCATTAGGTTTTGGAGACTTTGTTCCCTACCTGTTAGGCGCAACTAAAGATAAAGTTGAAAAAACGCCGGAATGGGCTGAACAGATCTGCGGCATAAAAGCTGATCAGATTCGTGAATTTGCACGCATGCTAGTCAAAGAGCGCACGCAGATTATGGTCGGCTGGAGTATTCAGCGTCAGCAGCATGGTGAGCAGCCATACTGGATGGCAGCGGTACTTGCGACTATGTTAGGGCAAATCGGTTTACCAGGCGGCGGTATCAGTTACGCACACCATTACAGCTCTGTAGGTGTTGCTTCAACGGGCGCAGCTGGTCCGGGCGCATTCCCGCGTAATCCGGATAAACCTGACAAACGTATTCACAAAAACAAAGACTACAAGGGCTACAGCAGCACGATTCCCGTTGCACGCTGGGTTGATGCTATTTTAGAACCGGGTAAAAAAATTCAGGCAAACGGTGCAACCATTACCCTGCCGGATCTTAAGATGATGGTTTTCTCGGGTTGTAACCCGTGGCACCACCACCAGGACCGCAACAACATGAAAAAAGCTTTCCATAAACTGGAAACAGTTGTGACGGTTGATTTCACCTGGACGGCAACCTGTCGTTTCTCTGATATCGTTCTGCCGGCTTGTACGCAGTGGGAACGTAACGATTTAGATCTCTACGGTTCATACAGCGGGCGCGGTATTATTGCGATGCAGAAACTGGTTGATCCTTTATTCCAGTCGAAAACTGACTTTGAAATATTTACCCTGCTGGCACGCAAACTCGGCCAGGAAAAAGACTACACCCAGGGTAAGAATGAGATGCAGTGGGTAAAAGAACTTTATAACGGCTGTGTTGAAGCTAATAAAGCCAGCTTCCCGATGCCTGATTTTGAGACATTCTGGAAAGAGGGTTTTGTTGATTTCGGTAAAGGCAAAGACTGGACACGTCAGGCTGCTTTCCGCGAAGATCCGGAAATCAACTCATTAGGAACTCCGTCTGGTTTTATCGAAATTTTCAGTCGTAAAATAGACCGTTACGGATACAAAGAGTGTCAGGGTCATCCAATGTGGTTTGAAAAAGCAGAACGCTCACACGGCGGTCCAGGCTCTGATAAGCACCCTATCTGGTTACAGTCCTGTCACCCGAATAAACGCCTGCACTCACAAATGTGTGATTCTGAACAGTTCCGTGCCACATATGCAGTTAAAGGCCGTGAGCCTATCTACCTGAACCCGCATGACGCTAAATCACGCGGTATTAAAGATGGAGATTTAGTAAGAGTATTTAATGAGCGCGGTCAGTTATTAGCTGGAGCAGTAGTATCAGACAACTTCCCGTCGGGTGTTGCCCGTATCGAAGAGGGTGCATGGTACGGCCCGGTTGATGAGAAGATAGGTTCATTAGATACCTATGGCGATCCGAATACTCTGACTATGGATCTGGCAACTTCTGAGCTTTCACAGGCAACCAGCGCCAATACCTGTCAGGTTCAATATGAAAAATTTATCGGTAAAGTACCTGCAGTGACCGCATTTGGCGGCCCTAAAGAGATAAGCTGAAGATAACTGAAACAGAATATGAGATATTTGTCGCTAAAGTAGCGACAAATACCTCATCTGCAGGACCTCAATAAGTGAGCACAAGAATGACTGAAACAACTGTATCTGAAATAAATGAAACACGGGCTAGCCTGTATTGGTGGTTTGCCACCCTGCTGACCAAAGAGCTGGATAAAGAGCAACTTGCTATCTATTTTTGTGGCGAAGGGGTGAAGTTATTGGATCAACTTGAACAAGAAGCACTCTTTACAGCTTCTGTTGAAAAGATAAAATCAGCATTAACCACGATTTTACCAATCAACAAACCGGAACTGGAATTAGCGGCTGATTTTAGTCAGATATTTTTAACCGATACTAAAGCTGGTGCACCACCCTATGCATCTGTTTATCTGTCTAAATCTGGACAACTGTTTGAGCAGCCTCATCAGGATATGGTGGATCTGTTTACAGCCCAAGGTTTAGTCGTTGATCCTAACTTTAAAGAGCCGGCTGACCATATAGCCATCCAACTTGATTACCTGGGTAATCTTATTATTCAAGATGGTGAAGGTGTCAGTGATGCGCAAATTGATTTTATCGAGACTAATATTCTCTCTTGGTTAGATATGTTTGTACAAGCTACCGATAAGGTCAAAAACTCAGGTTTTTATCAGGGGATTTGCCAACTGCTGCAGGCTTATATCAAGCAGGATATCGCAGAAATAAAAGCTTAATTTACAGATAGCAAAATAGATAAAAGGGCCGCCATAGTTTGTTAGTTTACAAACTATGGCGGCCCTTTTATCTTCTAGGAAAAATTAAAGCAGCTGCAATAACCGATAATTGCATTACTTTTCTCTGCTTGTCCTAAAATGCTTCTTTTAATAAAGCAATCAACCCTTGTAAAGCAGGACCCTGTTTACTGCTGCGACTTACGATATAATCGATGGTATTCATCCAACCAAAGGGTTCATAAGTCACATCTAGCAAGCTGACTTTGCCCTGCGCTAAAGAATCTAAGGCTAAATCTTCAGGCAACATGGTCCAGCCAATCCCTTGTTCAGCTAATTCAAGCAATAAATGATGATTACTGGCATACCAAATTTGTGTGCTAATCGCATGGCTAAACCATAACTCTTTTCCGTGGTAGGTACGTAATACCAGTTGTCGATAGGCACGTAACACTTGATCGGTGACTTCCTGCATTGAGGCGAGCGGATGTGAAGGTGCGGCTACGGTAATAAATTTATTATAACCAAGCGTGCCAAAATCGACATCATCCGGAAATTCACCCTTGCTATAAACCAGTCCAATATCTATTTCACCTTTACGTACATATTCTTCAATATCATAAGTGGATGCTGTAACCACTTCTAAATTAGTCATCGGAAATTGTTCGGCAAACTTTTTAATCTTATTAAAAATAGGCCCGTAGGAGAGACTTTCTTCAATTCCAATAATTAATTCATGCTCTTCCTGCTGCGATAATGCCGATACTTTTTGATCAAACTGGCGCTGCTGTAACAGAAGCGATTTAGCAATCGGCAGTAACGCTTTACCATCATCACTTAATGAAGGGGTATTACTGCTTCGGTCAAACAGTTGTTTATCAAGAGAAATTTCAAGATTAGAGATGGACTGACTGATACCGGACTGGGCTCTTTTAAGCTTACGCGCAGTTGCTGAAAATGATCCGTTTTCAGAAACGGCAACAAATATTTTTAGTTGTTCAAGACTATACATATCACGACCTGTGATGGTTGCTAACTTTCCTTCAGTTTAATTAAGATAAATAATAAATCCAACAATTAATCACAAGAATTTAATGGGGAATATTATGTCCACTGCTGAACGCTTATTGCATATGGTTTTATTTGAAGGTATCGCCGTATTTTTATCAATGCTGGGCTTATTACTATTTACCAATATTGAAATTCATTCGGCATTACAAACCATGATCGCCTTATCGCTAATCGCGATGGTTTGGAATTATATATTTAATATTGGTTTTGACAAAATTTTTATCGGTAAGCGTGAAGAAAGAAGCTGGAAATTACGAATTAGCTATGCATTACTCTTTGAGTCTGGTTTAGTATTTTTAACCACTCCTGTGATGGCGTATATTTTACAAGTCAGTCTCTTAGAAGCGTTTATTTTGGATATTGGTCTCACTCTGTTCATTTTGCTATACACACTGATCTTTAACTACGCTTATGATCATTTACGCGCTCAGATTATTAAATCTCATGAAGTCCAAACTTTAGTTTAAATATAAGGAACTGATGCAGGAATATAATTATTTATAGCCAAACTAAATTGATATAAACCAATTCATTTAAGGTTTGCTTTAAAAGAGATAACTGACCAGCCTTTTTTTATAACGGGGTCTTATGTTTTGTTAATCAAGACAGGTCCCCAAAAGGAGATAAACTGCTCTATGATCAATTTTATGCTTCTGCTATAACTCTTTTAACATCCAGATATCGCAACCGCCATGAATCGTTCCTGCAAGCGGACGATTTAAGTGTATAAAGCCAAGCTTTTCATATAAAGCAATAGCAGGTTTCATGATCGATAACGTATCGAGATAGCAGCGTTTATAACCTTTCGATTTTGCATAATGCAAACATTTAACGGCCAGCTCTTGCCCGATACCTAATCCTCGACTTTCCGGCAACAAAAATAGCTTACGTAATTCGCAAGTCTCCGCACTATTATTGAATGATGCAAGACCACATCCCCCCACAACTTGTTCATTAATTGTGGCGACATAGTATTTGCTTTTGCTTTGCTCACTATAATGCCGGCTCATGCAGTACACTTCGGGATCAGAAGGACCAAAACCATCTCCGACAGCGCCATGTTCCGCACCGACACTTTTAATAATATCGCAAACTTGCAGATCCTGTGATGGAGTTATATCTGATATTTCAAATATCATTTACATACCTACTCTTCAAGCGATTACAACAACACAAACAATGCTGTACGTTGCGCTCTGCTTGCGTAATCCGATTGACTTGTCTGATAATTGCTTCAATTTCCAAGGTGGATTAATAACTACGATATTCTTGACGCCTAGCTATTCCTGATCAGCAATAGAGTAATACCAACCTTGATCCGAGCTATAACGTTTTTCTGCATTTATCAGCATACAGTTGTCGATATGATTTAAGCTCTAATTGTGCTTCAGTCAGTCCTAACTTTTGCGCAATATCCAGCAATTGATGCTTATATATTTCCAGCATTGATTCATCATCAGTCATAATTGCAAGCTCAGCAAAATCACCAATCCCCTCAAGATGATCAACTGTGACGTGATACTGACCTAAAAAATATATACTTCGCTGCTTTTTCATCTCCAAAATCTGCTCATATCCCATCGTCTTGAGCATGCTTTTAGCTTTAATAACATCTGTAATATTAACGGCTTCACAACGATCTGTTTCCGGTCCTTTCACTATCCACAGCATAATACCGGATGGCTGCATCTCTCTTATGCAAACACTCTTATTCTCAGTACTTAATGGCCATTGAGGAGAATCAAAATAGCAATCATATTCTAGATTGTTTTCCAGCATAACTTCCGGATTCATTAACTGTAAATCAGATAAAAAACGAGTTCTAGAAATTAAATGATATTTTAACTCTACCTCAAACTTCCCCTTGAAATGTTCACTCATAAACTAAATCCTTAAATAAAATCGACAAAAGCTCTTCACTTTACAAGTCGAAGCAACGCTCAAAAAAAAAGCTAACAAAATCAACGCATCTTATAGGATATTTACAGTTCTGCACCCTTTTCTATGCGGAGATCGCAGGAGAATAACGTTAGGGGTTAGGAATTTGAGGCAACCGCTCTTAGACAATCGTTTTACTTTTAAAAAAAGTTAATAGGACAAGGCTTTTAAAGTGATCTAAAAGTAGCTGTCAGCTAAAAAAGAAGCCGTTCACCTTAAGTGAACGGCATTGGCTGTTTGGGAACTGTTATAATGCGCTTGTATGCGCTATTTCAATCCATTAAAAGATATAGCTGTAAAGGTAACCTGCTCCGATAGCCATAGTTAAGATCACCGCAAGAAAAGCGAGGATCATCTGATTTTTAAAGATAGATTTCAGTAAAATAACTTCTGTTAAACTAGCCCCTGCACTGCCAATAATCAGGGCCATCACCGCCCCTAGGCCCATACCTTTTGCGGCTAATGCTGCGCTAAGTGGAATCACGGCCTCTGCGCGAATGTACAGTGGAATACCAATAACAGCGGCAATCGGCACAGCAAACGGATTGTTTTCACTGGCGACGCTAGCGACAAATTCAGTTGGCATAAAACCATAAATCATTGAACCCAATGCAATACCGCCGATCAAATATGGCAATACGCTTTTAAAATCACTCCAAGTACCCTGCCATATTCTTCCCCATTTATTAACGGGTGCGACTATCCCAGCGCAGCCACTTGAACAAGCTTTTGATTGAGGTGTTAGATAAGCCTCAGCTTTAATGTACTTCTCAAAACCTAATTTTTCCAAGGTATAGCCTGCAATAATGGAGACACCCATAGCAATCACAAAGTAGAACACGGTGACATCCAGGCCAAAGGTGACGGCAAATAAGCCGATGATAATCGGATTAAGCAGCGGACTGGCAAATAAGAATACCATCATAGTGCCAAAGCCTGCTTTTGCTCTTAACAATCCCTTTAAAAAAGGGATAGTTGAACAGGAGCAAAACGGTGTAATAGCGCCTAAAAGTCCCGCAACAAAATAGCCTTTACCCTTTTTACCACTGAGTATACTTTGAATTTTACTCGGCGGAATATACTCCTGTAAAACCCCGACTAGATAGCTAATAGCAAGGAATAAGATCGTAAGTTCAACGGCGAGAAACACGAACATATCAACTGTTTCTGCTAACATTTCATTTGTAATTGTCATAATTTAACCTCTGTAATTTCACCTGTTAATACCAAAGTTCTGGAATATTGGAAATATAAAGGTAAAATCTGTTGCCGTCAACGCATTTCCATAAATATCGAAATATAAACCTAGAAGATGAATTTAATGAAAATAAAGGTCATATCAAAGGACCAATAGTCACAGCTTATAGGAAAATGATCTTACAAATTTATCGGCAAGAAATTTTGCTTCATCAGCATTAAGGACTTGGGATTCCTTCTGTAAAAGCTCTGCGGTGATTTTTGAGATAGTTAATTCGGATTGACGCATTCTTTTAATTGCTTGTGGATCTGCATCCATTATTTTTCTGACTAATTTTTCAACCTTAACGTAGCTTGGCAGACTTGCTTGCCAATTTGCCTGCCTCATCTCATTCTTCATATAGTAAGCTGAATTATAAGTAGCCAAGCCTTCTTCAAGGTTGCTCGCTCCGTTTTTTCCGTTTGGAGATAGTAAATGAATACATTCATGAGCAAGTTGGTAACATGCTTGATCATTATCAGTCATTGCTGACCTTCCAAGCTGAATAGCAACGTTTTTGCAATTTCCCGGATAGCAAATTTTAGGTCCGTCACTGCTAAACTCAATCCCTAGAATTGTATATTCATTGTCTCTTCGGCCGTACATCTCCTCTGCCAATCTTAGCATTTCTCCCAGTCGAGAAACTAAAGTCAAAGAGTAACCATCTAGAGTTTCATAAGCAAAAAATAGTGCTGCATCTAACTTAGGCTGCAATTGACACTCCAATTTTATTGAGATGGCAGCACCTGCCGCATAGGCCGAGGCATTGCTACTTGCCAGATGTCGCCAAATTATCCAACAATACGTAATGCGATATACGGAACAATGTTAAACATAAATATACATATTTTGAAAAATGCCATGCCCGTATAATGAATAGTGTCGAAACTTTCCACAGATAGCTTCAACCATTTACTATGAACTCGATATACAAAATCATGGGCCAGCGTTAACCACAACACCCAAAACAGCAACAAGCCAATGTTAATTACCGAGCACCAGGCTAAAGCGTCACGAATTAATTCAATTGTCATTATTGTTCCTCCTTCCGAGGTCTAACACTACAAACAACGACGAGCCAACTGTGCAGAGTCCGATTGATTTGTGTTAGAGCGCAGGCTTATAAACGGACACAGGCGTTAAACTAAAACTGTAGGCAGATGAATCTTCCTCATCCACAGTGCCATCTTCAACGGCACATTGCCATGCATTAGAATAATACTCGTCATCCGAAGGTGTGTGGTGAGTATCAGGTAAGTTTATTACATAGGATTTAACTACTCGTCCACTATCATTTTCAATGATTGAAACTTTCATAATTCACTCCTTGATTTAAATATAAAAGCATATCGTTTGAGGGTGCTAACAGTATATTAGATGGCATACATACTAATATGCATAATGTCTCTCCAATAAAGATAGTTCACCGCAAGAAAAATGATATTAAATAGTTACTTATCTTGTATTTATGAGGCAAATAAATGTGCTCTAGTATTGGATTTTTCTTTAAAAAACAAACGCAACCGTCACCCTCACATCTCTTAAATAAGTGCAATTTCAACGCAGTGTAACCATGCATATATACAACTACTTAAAGTGACTAAGATAGATACTTTCTACTTCGCGGTGTTTTTCAAGACAGTTGGCACAAATTAACTGATATTGAGCAAGTCCTGCGTTTATTGCTGCGCTAGCTTCGATTAATCGTAATATCTGAGACAAAACCATTCTCAGTACTAATGAGGGCTTGTTTGAGCATAATGGCAGCTTCCTCTGCCGTCATAAATTCTGAAGTGTTTAATACTTTACCGCTTGTTTTCCAAAAGTCAGTCGCCATTCCTCCTGGATAAACTGCAATAAGTTTCATTGGACTGTCTTTAAGCTCCAGGCGCACTGATTCCAGCAAACCTCGTACAGCCCATTTCGCGGCACAGTAGGTAGACTCTCCTGCTTTAGCTACTTGGGCTGCTGTTGACATAACAATCACGACCGTGACTTTGTGGCTACGATAGCGCTGGACCAGCTCACGTAATAAGAAAATTGTAGAAGTCACATTATTCGCTATCAGATTATTAATAGCCTCAGGTTCCTGCTCTTCTATCGGACCAAAATAGCCACTGCCTGCGCAGTGAATAACGGTATCGGGAACTTGCTCTAGGGAATCCAGAAGGGCTGAGATCGCCTGCGGATCACAAAGATCTGCTTGTGCGGACTGTACTTTTCCCGACATTTTTTCTGCAACCTGTGCGAGGCGCTGCTTATTACGGCCGCTAATAAGCAGTGATTTACCGTCAAGGTTATACAAATTCGCCAGTGCAGCACCTAGGCCGCTACTGGCACCTGTAATTAAAATCATAAAATTCCTTTAATAAAAGATAATAAACGTCATTCATTTTATCCCCTGTAAGTAATTCATAGCAAAATTTATTCAAATGAATAACTGCTTTTCTGCGCAAAAAAGATGAAAGGTGGGATATCTATTGAATTATTTAAAATTATTCACTTATTATTTAACAACTATTGGATGTCCCTATTTTTAGTTACATATTAACGACTTGATCCATTGTTACTGCAAGCGTCCAAGTAACTTTGCCATGTTAGGATTTATTACTCGCTTTAAGCACTTCATCTGCAATACTTTTTTCTAATGATGACTCTGTAACAACCCCTTCCATAGAATGGTTGCTGTTCAAAAGAGGAAGGAATTTTTCATTATTTCTTCGCATTCGATCTAAAGTGTCAATTGCACTTGTATTAGAATCTACATAGTGAGTAACTATGAGCTTGGAAAAATCAATCAAAATGTTTCCAGACTCGAGTGAAGTTACAAATTGTTCTTCCTTTCCTAATAAATCACTTGCCAGCATAACTCCGATAAATTTTGACTTATCGTCAAGCAGTTCAATATATTCCAATTTCGGTAGTATCTTAAGATACTGTTTTACTGCGTCAGATGCATAGGAAGGATACTTGTTTTTAAATTGAAGCCTTTCGATAGAATTTTTCTCTTCTTCTGAAAGTTCATACAGATGAGCTAGCGTACCTTTTTGCTCACTTATATCGCCAACAATTGCTTTTCTAGCAGCAAGCGTAATTCTGTTTTCGACAGGCTCCTTAAGAGACGCCTCAATTTCTATACCAAAGCCTTTAAAACTACTTATATAGCCTCCAGTGAACATTACAATTAGAACTGGAAGTATCGAAATAACTAACCATTTTGTTTCAATATCTAGCCAGTTTGGTTTTCTTCCCCTAATGTGAATGATTACCGAAAGTAAAAAGGTTCATTTATATCGCCTCCTTACTTTTAGGAATTAACGCTACGCTCACCGCTAAATTAGGAGCGCAACGTACAATTTTTCCGGTTGCAGCGCTGGTTAGCAGTTTAGCTACAAGGTTCTAAACTTAGTCGGTTTTTTAGTCATACTGAGTGAAATGTAGTTATATATGGCATCGCTGCGTTTGTAGGCACCGTGACTGTCGACTTTCTTTTTACAGTTGGCTACATATATGTTTTTTGTCTTATTTTGGATATATTGCTTATCTTCCGGTCCGTAGAGCCCCAGAGCATTATCAAACTCGGCTAAGCGATATGCACTCGCCAGTACTCCATCCCGCTTAGAATGAAACACATAAAGCGCTTCGATTTTATTTACTGAACTGAAAAACTCTTCACCTTTTTCCAGTGCCTCATTATCGACCGCCGGTGCTGTGCAGAGATAATTTCGAATCAGCTTATCAGCAGTAGTTTGTTTAAGGGCTTTAAGTACAACACGCGCCCCTAAACTGTGAGACATTACATCAAGTAATTGTACGTTTGCGGAGAGGTTTTCAATTAAAAAGCGGAACCTTCGGGCGACAGCATTCGCTCTTTTTTTAGATGCCCACCATTCAAGTCCTTGATCACCACCCGGCCAGGAGTATCCAATAACAAGATAATATTCAGCTTGCAGATGTTCGTGAGTTTTCGCCTCAATAACAGAGTAAGCATCGTATACTTCATCTTGTTCATTATTATATCCATGAACAAGCAGCAGGATTCGTTTACCAGCAAGCTCTGTTACAAAATCCTCAAGTGTGTCAATTATTCTTATTTCCTTGTCCCTGGCTAAATCAATCTCCCTGAATTGATGCCCCTCTTCATTTAGTTTGTCAGGATTATTAAAGCCTTTTCTTGAACTAACTATCAACATAACTTTCTCCTTAGTTATACTGCTTTATTTGCTCATTAACAGGAGATCCATAGATTGCACTCTTTTACGTAATCGAATTAGCACAACCATTAGAAATCCCTTTTTCAGTTTTACATTAGGCACACTCTCTTACTCTTTCCATTACACGCTATTACACTTTCTGAATTTAAAAACAAAACGCACATCCAAGTAATCGGATACAGCCAAACCTTTTCTCTTCCCTTTTAATTATTAGAGATAGATTTATCTGGAATGACTGCTGAAACCGAACTAATTTTACCAGTGAGCTCTAGTATCAGACCTTGTCTTTTTCCTAAAAGAGCAAAACACAAGAGCTGATCCCATATCTATTAATAAAACAATCGGATTGACTGTACGGCATGATAAATAGAGATCAGAGATCGCCAGTCGAAATTAAGTGCCATATTTCTGTTCTATTGCGGCCTGATGTTTTTGCTTTATACAGTGCCTTATCGGCTTGATCCGTTAGTTGGTCCAGATTTTCAATCGCTTCGGATAATTCCGCTATCCCGATAGATGTCGTCAAGGTGATCATATGTTCTCCGTAGCTTATGGCTAATTCAGCTACGGATTGACGGATACGTTCGGCAGTAATCAATGCTGCATCCAGCTCGGTATCCGGCAACATAATCAAAAATTCTTCTCCTCCCTGACGGCCAAATATATCGCTACTTCGCAGCTGTCGTTGACAACATGCTGTCAACGACGACAATACTTTGTCTCCCGCCTGGTGGCCGTAATTATCGTTAATAGATTTAAAATGATCGATATCCAGCGCTAACAAGCAGAGTGGGTGACCATGGCGCCGACTTCGCTCAAGCTCAATTTAACCCAATTCAACAAAATGCCTGCGATTACTGATGCCTGTCAGAGGATCCGTGGCAGCCAGCTTTTCAACATGTTCCAGAGCCTGACGCAATTCAGATTCAGTATTTTTTAAATCAGTAATATCAGTGTTATAGACAAAAACATAACGATCCTGAGTGATAAGGCGTGAAACCTTAATCCATCTGTCATCAACCATCTCCGATTCAAAAGTTCGGAAACCTATTTTCATATGAGCAGACATGCTATTGCGAATAAATTCCTCAATATCACCGTTCTCAATCTGAATACCATCTCCTGATGCGTGCGATTTCCTGATTATTTCTGTAAAACTTAGCCCTTCGGCCTCAATGACCTTAAGACCGAAAAGATTGGCAAATCTATGGTTACAGAAGATAAGCACATAATTGTGGTCGAAAATAGCAAAACCATCCTGACTGGCTTTAATCACATCAATAAGCAAGTCTTTGAATAGATCCGGTGAGTTGGTGATTTTAGGCATAGATCGCTCCCTAAACAGCTGATTCCTGATCCTTTTGATAAGTGTAGAAGAGGGAGAGATTCTTGCCTTATAAAGAGATGACTGTCTCAGCTTGCTTGCGGAGCGGCTGAGTTTGTCATCTCAGCATCATTAGGTATGAAATTCGTGGCCTGGAAGGCATAAAATTAGCCAGGTCGATATCTCAAGGCAAAAGGTAGCAAAAGGTAGGACAGCCAAAGATTTAACTCCCCTTACCACACTGCCACTTCTAAGTTGAACATAGGATTACAAATCCCAGAGTTCCAGTCAGTCAAAAATGGGGAGCTGCCTCACTTTTTTGATACTGATATGTAGGCATGCACTCTTTTTGTACGAATCGCGCCCTAACTAAGAGGCGGAAATTACTGTACCGCGGCACATACATAATAACTGAGCTATCGGGTTAGTTTTTTGACCATTTTTAGAAGTTTTGAATTGATGGTATATCTATTTTGCGTAACGGTATCTATGTTAATAAAAATAAACTCAGAACCTTTATAAGCAATGACTGATTTTGTTTTTTCATTCGCGATGAGTTTATCCAAACCAAGCGTTACAAATTCTGAAGCCATGAGTCTGTCAAATACAGTTGGGTTACCACCTCTTTGTATGTGTCCTAAAATCATGACCCGTGTCTCTATGTCAAAGTTCTTTTCAAACCATTCTTTTATATGTTGAGTTTGTTTTGTGCCTTCTGCTACTACAGCCAAAATATAAGCCCGCCCTTCATCAAGCTCTTTTTTAAGTTTTTCTTCCAATGTGTTCAGGTTGTATTTGATCTCAGGGATGATACACACTTCTGCACCACTGATAATAGAAGATATCAGTGCCAGATATCCGCAATCTCTTCCCATGGTTTCTACGACAAATGCTCTTTTAAAAGAAGCTGACGTATCTCTTATTTCATCTAAGGCATGTTTGATTATATTTAATGACGTATCAACTCCCAAACAATAATCTGTCCCATAAATATCATTGTCAATTGTTGCAGGAATTCCAACAAAAGAGATGTCAAACTCCTCTGAAAATTGGTTAAAGCCTTTAAATGAACCATCCCCTGCAAGAAGTATGACTTTATCAATACCAAATTTCTGCAAGTTTTTATATGCTATCTGTCTGCATTCATACTCGTAAAACCTTTTTGAACGAGAAGTTCTTATTATAGTGCCTCCAAGGTGCATGATTCCTGCTACATCCTCATGAGAGGCTTTTTTGATATTTCCATCAATCAAACCTTCAAAACCATCATAGATAAAATAGGGGGTAATGTTTTTTTCATAACAGTTGTCAACAAAACTTTTTATTGCAGGGTTCATTCCGCTAGAATCACCGCCAGAACACATAATTGCTACAGACATAGTCTAACTCCTTTTCTTTTGGCACTGCTTTCAAATTTACTCATTTTGTTTCAAAAAAACAATTCAAACTATTTTTTGGGGATTTTCCATGTTTATTTCTGACTCCTGCTTTTAACCCCATGAGCAAATTGATACCTTCATCAATATGTTTAATCGCATAGGCTTTAAATTGACCTTTATTAACCGCTTCAAGTATCTCTTCTTTTAACATCAATTTTCTTACATTGGATTGAGGCTTATTTCCCCCTTTGGCGCAGTATTTCCTCGACCACCACCGAATGGATTTTGAGTTATACTTCGCCAGTTACCTGCTCATAATAAGGATAGCAAAAAGTTATCGAAAGTATGTAGGTGCTCACACCAAACTAAGACTTAATGACGACAGAAAAGAAAAAGACAGAAAAGACAGAACATAGAGAAAGGCTGAACTAGGAAAAAGGTAACAAAAGACATAGACAAAAGGCAGGACAGCCAAACCTTTTTTCCTAATAGAATAATTGCATCAGTTGCTTATACAAAAATAGCGTGGATAGTTTTATTGCAGTGATAGCAAAAACTATCCACTAAGTATGTCGATAAGAAAAAAAGATTAAAAGCGTTTACAACGCGGTGTACTTTTGAGTTTTTTTGTAGGAAAGGGCCCTGCAACGCGATTACTACCTGCTTTTACGCCTGGTTTAATTTGCGCAACACCACAAGTGCCGTTTTTAAGACGACGAACCTCCCAGTTAGTAGCTGCTTGTGCAAAGCTAATCGATAAAAGTGAGATAAGGACGAACAGTATACTTAACTGCTTTTTCATATATTATTCCTATTTTTATCGCTAAGTGCAGGCTTAAACGTAGCTTATAAACTAGGTTATCGCAATTTCAATCCATTAAAAAATATGACCTTGAAAAGAATATAATTTAACATCAGAGACTTAGTCATATTCAGTATGAAATTTAGGCAAATGTCAAACATAGGCAAAAACAGCCAAGCAAAAGGCAGGACAGATGTGGAGCGTCCATATATGGATAGTTTTATTGCAGTGATAGCAAAAACTATCCACTAAGTATGTCGATAAGAAAAAAAGATTAAAAGCGTTTACAACGCGGTGTACTTTTGAGTTT
>JABXKR010000008.1 GCA_013619145.1 Psychromonas sp.
TGTATAAGAGACAGACAGATTGCTGAGTTCCAAGAAGCTAAGCAAGTAAACCAAGAGTTAGAAGATTTACCTAACTGGTTAAAAAATATGCCTGATGATCCCTCTTTATTACTACGTAATAAAATGCGTCTTGAATATCAGAAAAGAGCACAATCACAACCTGTTAAGCAACAAAATAGCGGAGATATTTGGTAATGCGAATTAAACTTTCAATTGTTACAGCCCTGTTTTTATCACTGTTTTTGCAGCAAAGTGCTTTGGCTACACCACAAGTGCAAACATCTGTTAGTGATAATTCTGTTTTTTTGGGTGATCTGTTCACATTAACTATCGATCTTAATGATAGCGATTCAGACTATCAATTAGATACAAGACCGTTAGAGAAAGACTTTACTGTTTATCGCCCTTCACAAAGTCGTAGCAGCACATATATTAATGGTGAATTTAATGAACTGACGAAATGGCAAATCACCTTACAGGCGAAAAAAGTCGGCGAATTAACCATTCCGGCTTTAAAAATTGGCACTCTGACAACTGAAAGCATCAAAATATCAGTAAAAGAGGCGCCTGAACAGGCAACGAAAGCTCAAGACAATCTTATTTTTATGGAAAATAGCCTTAATAAAAACAGCGTTTATCTAGGTCAACAACTTATCTTTACCACCAAGATATTCATTTCAGAAAACACTAATGAATTAGATCTGATTGCCCCCTATTTAGAGGGAGGCGATATTTCGGTTTACGGAAAAGATAAAAACGGACAAACAATCCGTAATGGTATCCGCTATAAAACAATTACACGCCAGTTCCAAATTAATGCAACACAAGCGGGCCTATTTACCATAAAATCACCGCTGTTAACGGGTAATTTACGCAAAATAGTGAAGATAAGTGAATGGCAAAATCGCGTCATTGCCGATCCGATCAATATTCGCGGCGACAGTCTACAAGTCGAGATAAAAGCAAAACCTGAAAACTATCAAGGTGAATGGTTAATCAGCGAAGATGTGCGTCTGATTGAAGATCCGGCATTAAACCAGCAAAGTTATCATGTTGGCGAGCCAATCACCCGTAGCATCACGCTGCAAGTTGCTTCAGTCAATAAAGATAAACTGCCCAATATCAAGTTTAACTATCCGAAAAAATTACGCTTTTATCCGGATCAAGATGAATTAAAAGAGGGACAAGCAAACGCTTTGATTTATGCGGTGCGCACTGTTCGTCATGCGATTATTGCCGATCAAGTGGGGGAACTTACCCTGCCGGAAATTAAACTAGCTTGGTGGAATAGCCAAACAGATAAACAGGAATTTGCAGTTTTACCCGCGCAAACACTGACCATTTTAGCCGCAGAAAAAGAGCAAACAGAAGTTGCAGTAAGCAACTTTGCAACGCCTAGCAGCGATAAAGAACAAACAACAAACATAATTGTTGATAACGAATCCCTAATATATTGGCAGATTGCCACCGCCATCCTGTTATTTGCGCTGTTAATGTTGATTTTTTATCACCTCTCTTATCGACGCCAGCAAACAGCTAACAGAGCAAAAAACATTAAGATCACTCAGCCATTAAATCAGGCTTATTTAACCCTGCAAGCGGTATTAAAAAAAGATGATGTTGCGCTAATTTATCAGGCATTATTAAACTATGCACAAAATGAATTTCCAGCACTAAAAAGCCTTTCGCAGTTAGCTGATTACCTGAGTTTAGATATACAAGATAAAAAACAACTCTTGTCTGAAATCAAAGCATTAGAAAATGCATGTTCGGCCCCGTCAGTAACTTGGAACTCAACACAACTGACAATGTTAATAAAAAAATATTACCAACAAAAAACAGATAATCCGGGCAAGAATATAATGAATTTGAATCCTTAAGTACAAATAAGCAGCAAGCTGTGCGCAATTAACCGTCTGTATAGTGAGTGAGGATTAATATTTCAATGGCAAAATGAAGCGCATCATTTTTTTGATAACCCGCAGCTAAAAATGGTCTTTAAATCAGATTTATTCGCACTAAAAATAGCTTCATAAAAAAGGTTAACGCGCTGTATGCGTTAACCTTTTTAGACAAAGTAAATAGGCTTCAGTTAATCAGTTAATCCGTTAATCCGTTAATCCGTTAATCCGTTAATCCGTTAATCCGTTAATCCGTTAATCCGTTAATCCGTTAATCCGTTAATCCGTTAATCCGTTAAGCTAACATTATCCACCATCAAAACAACTCCACGTTGCTTTCCCCAGTCGGGTAGAATTGCAAATGGAGCACTCACTTTAGTGATATCTAGGGTCGAACCTGACTGCTTTATTAAGTCTTGGAGCTTAATTTTATAATGTTTCCAGATATCTAACTCAGGTTTTTCAATTGAGTAGTTGCCCGAGCTGCAAGGATAAAAACCTGTCTCTTATACACATCTCCGAGCCCACGAG
>JABXKR010000029.1 GCA_013619145.1 Psychromonas sp.
AAGCTGTTGGTGTAATAACCTTTGTCTGTGATGCCCTCTTGTTCTCCAAACTTCTCTACGTCTAATCGACAGAAGCGGTCACACAAATTCTCTGACGGGGTTGAATACAGGCTAAATCCGTAACCTGTTTCCTTGGCCCAACGAACCGTAGCGGCCTTAAGGTATTGTATGATCGCAATAGCTTTAACTTGCTTATCTTTACTATCAAAAAGATGTTCGCCATCGTCATACAGTGCATTAATAGTCTCATGAACCCCGATATACCCGAGTGAGATAGACGCACGACCATTTTTAAATATACCAGCGACTTTATCATTGGCACGTAACCGAACACCACAAGCACCTTCCATATATAGGATAGGCGCGACACTCGCCCGAACATCTGACATGCGCTCAATGCGGGTATCCAAAGCCTTCTTGACTAACTCTAACCGTTCGTCGAGGATACGAAAGAATTCGCGTTCATCTTTGTTAGCCTCTAACGCGATACGTACCAGATTCAAACTTACAACACCTAAATTGTTACGCCCCTCGTGAATTAGCTTGTCACCTTCGTAATAAGCGCCCAAGAAACTGCGACAGCCCATTGGGGTTTTAAACGAACCCGTAACTTTACGTACTTGCTCAAAATTCAAAATGTCAGGGTACATGCGTTTGGTCGCACATTCCAAGGCCAACTGTTTTATGTCGTAGTTATGATCATTAGGACTTCGGTTAACACCTTCTTTAATTGCAAATACAAGTTTAGGGAATACCGCTGTTTTACGGTTTTTGCCTAAGCCAGCTATTCGATTTTGGAAAATACATTTCTGAATTAGGCGAGCTTCCCAACTAATGCCCAAGCCAAAGCCGAACGTGACGAATGGAGTCTGCCCGTTAGCTGTATGCAGGGTGTTCACCTCATATTCGAGAGATTGGAACGCGTTATAACACTCTTTCTCAGTTTGAGCGGTAGCGTAACCTTTTTCGTCCTCTATACCATACTCCATCGCAGTGTATAAGTGCTTTAAGTAACTTTTAGACACGTAGGGCGCTAAAGTCGTGTCTAAGTTATTGATTGTTGTGCCCCCGTAGATGTGACTTGCCACTTGAGCGATGATTTGCGCAGTGACCGCCGTTGCCGTAGAGATTGACTTAGGTTCCTCAATCTCAGCATTGCCCATTTTGAAACCTTTGGTAAACATGCCTTTAATATCTATCAGCATACAGTTAAACATAGGGAAAAAGGGGGCATAGTCTAAGTCGTGGTAGTGTATTTGGCCTGTATCGTGCGCGTTAACAATTTCACGGGGCAGTATATGGGTTTTTGCGTAATGTCGGGCCATAATTCCCGCCAGTAGGTCACGCTGAGTCGGGATAACTTTACTATCTTTATTCGCGTTTTCATTCAATAAGAGGGGGTTGGTTTGCTCAATTAGGCCGTGAATATCTTTGCTTAAATCGCTTTTCCGCTCCCGTTCCACATCTCTGTCGTGCCTATACTCAATATAAGCTCTGGCTACATCATGATACCCGTTCAGCATTAATAAATCTTCCACCACATCCTGTATTACACTGATTTCTACCTCCTCCCGATCCTCTAACTTCTCCTTCACAAATCTTGAGATTTCTATTGCTTCTGCCGCCCATAAATCGGGGCTATCTATTGCTCCCGCCGCCTTGCAAATGGCTATTTGTATGCGCGTCGAATTATACTCTGTTCTGCTTCCATCTCGCTTAATCACTATCGGCTTCATATACCCTCCAAAATCCATTTAGGTACCTATAAATATAGACCACTAAGCGCTCAAACAACCTGTCAAAATTGTATAAAAACGTTAAGTGTGCCATCCTAATTTCATTAGAAACCAACGCTCGGGCACATCTATGAAATTCAAGACAAATGAAGAGGTTGACGCGCTTGTAGAGTATGTGAGATGGTTCGGAATGTTCAAAAATAAAGAAGAAGCAACCACTTGGTTAGATGAAAATCTCCCTCGATGGCGGTTGGTAAATAAGCATACACAAAGATAGGTATATGAACCCACATTTCTATGTTAAAGAGCGAGCAGTTGGCAACTCTCACTACTTCCATGTGCGTATCAAAACGTGCATTCAATTACGCAAGATAGAATCTCAATGCTATATATTTTTCAAGCCTTCTGACGGCTCCCGAGAGGCCGCTTTAGAACAGGCCAATAAAAAAGCCACGCACTATGAAAAGCGCCATGACCAACTGCGCGAAGCCAGAGATAAACGTGACGGATTTTTGACACACTTCTTTACCCGTGAGGGTCAGCCAAAAGCGTTCGATGTCGTGATACTTCGCCGTGAGGGACGCTCCATTACAACCGAGCTTATAGTGCAGAAGTCGGTGGACGGGAAGCAATATAAAAAAAGCCGTGTACTCCCCAAGGTACCTGATCGTGAACTGCTAATCTTC
>JABXKR010000042.1 GCA_013619145.1 Psychromonas sp.
CGTCGGCAGCGTCAGATGTGTATAAGAGACAGCTTTATATTTATACCTAGTCTCGCCATTCTTTAATCGTTTGAGCTGTGCATTTATTTTAAGGTTTTATTTTATGTTTCAAAACAATCCATTGCTTAGTCAATTAAAAGAACAAATTCAAGAAAACACCCCTAAACGTCAGGGTATTGTAAAAGCAACTGAGCGCGGTTATGGTTTTTTAGAAACAGATAAAGGCAAACGATTCTTTATTCCACCAAATGAGATGAAGAAAGTCCTGCACGGTGATCGCATTAATGCATTTATCCGCGATAATGGCGACAAATCGACAGCTGAACCAAACCAGTTAAAGAAAACAGACACTGATATCTTTGTGGCTCGTTTATCAATTAAGCAGCAGCGTATCTCAATACAGCCGAACAATCCCCTTCTCAAAGGCTTCTTCAAAATTAAAGGTGGTCAAGCACTGTCTGCACAGGGTTACCAGGATGGCGACTGGGTGAAAGTTAAATTATTGAACCACGCTCTGGAAGGAAAAGGCTTTTTAACACAAGTCCTTGAAAAAATAGCTGATGCGAATGATGCCTTTGCATATCGCCAGATTAGCGTTGCAACTCATAATTTACCTGATAAAGCACCTGAATTTGATCATCCCTGGCAAGTTATCGATCCTGAACTTGAACGTATTGATTTAACTAAACTGCCTTTTTTCACCATTGATGGTGCTAATACGCAGGATATGGATGATGCACTTTATATTGAAGAAAACAGTGATGGCTGGAAGTTAACTATTGCCATTTCAGATCCATCTGCTTATGTACCGGAAAACAGTGAGATGGATATTGAAGCCAAGCGACGCGCTTTTACCCTTTATCTGCCCAACTTTAACGTACCAATGTTACCGCGAGATTTAAGCGATAGCCTTTGCTCCTTAAAAGAAGGGGAAAAAAGAGCAACCTTATGCTGCTCCGTGCACATTGATCATGATGGTAAACTCGCAGGTGAACCCGAGTTCTATGCTGCGTGGATTAAATCTCATTATCGTCTTAACTACACAGATGTTTCCAATTACCTCGAAAATGAAGAATCAACTAGTGAAATATGGAAACCTAACCGCCAACTGGCTGAGCAGTTACAAACATTAAATAATGCTTCATTAAAACGTTTACAATGGCGCAGTGATAATAATGTTGTCTTTAAAAGCCAACCTGATTACACCTTAAAACTAAATAGTAAAGGTGAAGTTTACGAAATATTATGTGAGCCTAGACGCAGTGCAAACCGCCTGGTGGAAGAGTCTATGATCGCCGCTAACATTTGTGCTGGTGATTATTTAGCAAAACATAAACAGCAAGGCGTGTTTAATACCCATTCAGGTTTCGCTTCTGACCGCTTACAAAAAGCGGTTGCACTACTGGCTGAATATGGTATCGAAACTGATGTTGAATCATTAGCAACACTTGATGGTTATACAAAAATGCGTCAACAAACAAACGCCTTGCACAACTGCTATCTTGATCACCGCTTACGCAAACTACTTGCTTATGCCGATACAAAAAACAGCCCTGAAGCGCATTTCACAGTCGGTGTCGCGCATTATGCAACTTGGACTTCACCAATCCGTAAATATGGCGATTTACTTAACCACCGTTTAATCAAATCTATTTTATTAAATCAAAACAATATCAATATCGATCAAGAGATCGGTACATTGCTTAATGAAACACGTAAGTCACAACGTCTTGCCGAAAGAGATGTTAACAATCTACTGTACAGTAAGTATCTTAAAGACCAAGAGCAATCTCAATGGCGTTATAAAGCGGAGATATTTGATATTGTTAAAGCCGGCCTGCGTGTAAGAATACAAGAAAATGGCGCAACCTTCTTTATTCCATGCAGTCTGCTTTGCAAAGACAGCAAAGATGCAAAACTGATCGATTGTAATCGTGAATTAGGCAAGGTGATAATTGCAGAGCAAACTGAGCTGCAGCTTGGTGATGTTATTGATGTGATGCTTAATAACGTTAAAGTTGAAAGCTGTCAGTTAATCGGGAAATTAGCAGATCCCCTTTTAGTTTCAGAATAAAAGCTATTTGCAGTTAAGCCATTTATTGTTAATGGCTTAACTTCAATCACTTATCAGGCGAATAAATCCACATAAACTTCACGGTTAAGAAAGCCTCACAGATATGCTAGAATACTCGCTCACGTTACCCACATAAAGCAAGTTAGGCAATTATTATAATGAGCGTTGATTTATTACAAGCTGAAAGACCCCTTTTCTCATATCCCAAATTCCAAGCAAGGTCTGAAAAAGCAGCGCCATTTTTACCCATGTCTCGCAAAGAGATGAAAAAACTCGGCTGGGATAGTTGCGATATTATCTTAGTAGTTGGTGATGCTTATGTTGATCACCCAAGTTTTGGCATGGCAATTATTGGCCGTACCCTTGAAGCGCAAGGTTATCGTGTTGGTATTATTGCGCAGCCTGATTGGCATAGCAAAGATGCCTTTATGAAGCTCGGCAAACCGAATCTGTTTTTTGGTGTTTCCGCCGGCAATATGGACTCGATGATCAACCGTTATACTGCCGAACGTCGCATGCGTCATGATGATGCTTATACGCCCAACAATGAAGGTGGTAAACGCCCGGATCGTGCTGTTTTAGCCTATACACAACGTTGTAAAGAGGCTTATAAATCAGTTCCTGTGGTGCTCGGTGGTATTGAAGCAAGTTTACGCCGTATTGCCCACTATGATTATTGGTCAGATAAAGTACGCCGCTCAGTTATTCTCGATGCTAAAGCTGATATTTTATTATATGGCAATGCCGAGCGCCCACTACTTGAAGTTGCTTACCGTTTATCGCAAGGCGAAGAGATAAAAGATCTAAGCGAAATTCGCGGCACTGCTATTTTATGCAAGCAAGCATTACCGGGTTGGAAAGGCATCGATTCACGTAAAGTTGACCAGCTTGGTAAAATTGATCCCATTATCAATCCCTATGCGGATATTAATGTTGCCTGTGCCACACAAAAATTAACCGATCAAACAGTAAACGACGACACACAAGTTATCACTGTTCAGCCGGAGCTTGCTAAACCTAAAAAACTCAATCCTTGGGAAAAAACTTATATCCAAATACCGAGCTACGAAAAGGTCAGCAAGGATAAAATACTTTACGCGCATGCTTCGCGTGTTATGCATCAGGAAACAAATCCTGGTTGTGCACGTGCTTTAGCACAATATCATGGTGAGCGTTTAGTATGGATCAATCCCCCTGCTTACCCGCTGACAACAGAAGAGATAGACACTGTTTTTGCTTTACCTTTTCAGCGTACTCCGCATCCGGCATACGGTAATGCAAAAATACCAGCATACGATATGATCCGTTTTTCAATCAATATTATGCGCGGTTGTTTTGGTGGCTGCACTTTCTGCTCTATTACCGAACATGAAGGTC
Source organism: Psychromonas sp. (assembly GCA_013619145.1). GTDB lineage: Bacteria > Pseudomonadota > Gammaproteobacteria > Enterobacterales > Psychromonadaceae > Psychromonas. The sequence goes on from JABXKR010000042.1 coordinate 3,452, forward strand.
GTGTAATACAAAGTCGCTCTGAAGATTCAATTATTAAAGAGATTGAAACAATTCGCGATAAAGTGCCGGGTTTTACCGGTGTTATTTCTGATTTAGGCGGCCCGACTGCCAATATGTACCGCCTAAAATGTAAAAGTCCAAAAGCGGAGCAGACCTGTCGTCGTTTAAGCTGTGTATTCCCGGAAATTTGTCATCATATGAATACCGACCATGAGCATACTATTAACCTGTATCGTCGTGCTCGTAAACTCTCAGGTATTAAAAAGATATTAATCGCTTCAGGAGTTCGTTATGACCTTGCAGTGGAAGATCCGCGTTACGTTAAAGAGTTAGTTGAACATCATGTCGGCGGCTATTTGAAAATAGCCCCGGAACATACGGAAAAACAACCGTTGGATATGATGATGAAACCGGGGATGAGCACTTATGAAACGTTCAAAGCGATGTTTGAAAAGTACTCAAAAGCTGCGGGTAAAAAACAGTATTTAATCCCCTACTTTATCTCAGCCCATCCGGGCACCACGGATAAAGATATGATTAATCTTGCATTATGGTTAAAGAGTAATAACTTTAAACTGGATCAAGTACAGAATTTCTATCCGTCACCGCTAGCTAATGCGACCACTATGTATCATTCAGAAAAAAACCCGTTACATAAAATCAGCAAAGATAGTGAAACAGTTTTTACTGCCAAAGGGGGACGTCAGCGTAAAATTCACAAAGCGATATTACGTTACCATGATCCTGAGAACTGGCCTCTAATTCGGGAAACGCTCAAAAAGTTAGGTTTAGCACGTAAACTGATTGGCAAAGGCCAACACTGTTTAGTACCGGCAGAGTCACGTAACGAAGCTCAGGCAGCAAACAAAAAAAGTAACTTGAGAAAAACTGAAACTAAGGGAAATGACAGTCAGCAGGCCTTAACTAAACACACTGGCTCGGGGCAGTTCAAAAAAGCGACTTCTAAAAACGGATCAACTAAAAATGGCCCGGTAAAAAGTGGCGGATTTAAAAAAGCAGCAGCCAATAAGGCCGGCGCTAAAAGCAATTTCTCTAAGAGTGGTTCATCTCGGAAAATTGCCTTAGCGAATCATAAAAAATAACAATAATACTGTTTGGGCGCTAACACGCCCTTATAGTCATTTAGATTTCTGAGCGTCCTGAAAAAGAGTGGGAAAGTGTTGTACTGTCAACAAACTCCAGCTCTCCGCCAACAGGCACACCATGTGCAATTCTGCTCACCTTGATAGCGAATTTTTTAGCCAGTTCAGCGATATAATATGCAGTCGCTTCACCTTCAACGGTTGGATTGGTCGCTAAAATAATTTCATTTACATTGCCTGTTGCAAGCTGACTCTCAAGCAATGCAAGACCTAACTGCTCAGGTCCAATGCCATCTAATGGCGACAAGTGTCCCATCAACACAAAATATGTACCTGAAAACAATGCTGTTTGCTCAATCGCTAATACATCGACAGGCATCTCAACGACACAGATCATGCCATTTTCATTACGTTTATCATTGCGACAAATCTCGCAATAATCCAGTTCAGTAAAAGTACGGCATTGATGGCAATGCCCTATCTCATTAACAGCCCGTTCAAGTACATTACTCAGCTTTAAAGCACCTTGACGATTTTTATCTAAAAGATGATAAACCATACGCTGTGCGGATTTCGGACCAACACTGGGAAGACATTGCAGTGCCTGCATTAATTCATCAAGTAAAGAGTTTGAGCTCATAATTATTTCTTTCTATGTAAAATAAACCGCTAAAATGCAGACCTATTATTGCCTTACAATGACATTTAAAACCTAGTAAGTAAAAAATTATATTGAATTCTAATATTCAATATATTACTAAGGATTAACCTATACCGTTAACTGCATTTTACATTAAATTGGATGCTTTTAACTATTTTATTACAGCAATTAAACGATGAACACAGAGCTGATTTTTTCACTCTCTAATCAATATTAAAATGACTTGCTTTTGCCCTCCATGGGGGGGAATTATCGCCAAGGGTATATAGAAATACCCCCTCTAATCATGATTCACTTATTTGCTCTTTAGGCTAATATAAAACCGACCGCAATGCATAAAGCAAAACATATAATACCTGCTACAAACCACCTGGTAATTCGCAATGTAAATTACAGCAAAACTACAACACAGGCCTCCTTATCAACTTAGGCATACCTATGCTAGTCAAATGCTTATGGAAGGTGCTGATGTCACTTGGTTAGCAGGTCAACTTGGCCATGTAGATTGGGGAATGATTAGAAAGATTTGTGGAAAGTGGATAGCAAATGAGCGGCCAGACTACAGGAATGAACTAGCTAAAAAATAAAACAATAGTCAATTTTACACTCAACTCTGCGATTCATTTTTTCTAATTTAATTTAACAATTTTAGGTCTTTAACGAGGCTGTTTTTTGCTTTTTGAATAACAATTCAAGATACAAAAAGCTTGACCTCAATATGACCCCAAGAGAATCAACCAAAGACAAGCTATTGATTTTATTAAAAACAAAACCTAGAACGGCATTTTAAAACCAGGCGGCAAGTCCATCCCACCCGTTAAACCGCTCATTTTACTTTTGTTTACTTCTTCAACACGGCGAACCGCATCATTCATTGCAGCTGCAATAAGATCTTCAAGCATCTCTTTATCATCATCCATCAAGCTCGGATCAATCTCAACTTTACGTACGTTGTGATTGCCCAACAAGGTAATTTTAACAAGACCAGCACCTGATTCACCAATCACTTCTGTATTGGCAATCTCTGCTTGTGCTTTTTGCATATTTGCTTGCATCTCTTGGGCTTTTTTCATTAAATCGCCCATTCCAGCTTTATTAAACATATTCACTCTCTTTTTAATTGTGTTGCTTTAAAGTATTGTCTGATTATAACGGTATGATGCTATTTTCATAGATCTTTGCACCGTAATCTCGCACCCACATTTGGATATTACTGTCTTCTTTGATAACACGTTTGGCATTGTCCAGATACTGCTGAAATAGAAGCTGTTCAGACTCAACAGGAGTTAACTGCCCCTCTACGTCCCCCACTTCCACATACATGCTGATTTGCTCTCCATAATGGGCTTTTAATTTAGCTTGTAATTGCTCACATAAGTTACTGTTATTTAAAAGGTGTTGCTGCGCAGCTTTTAAAGTTAATATAATCTGCTGATCAACTTGCTGCATCACGCAATTTTTAGCCAGCAGTTTCACCAAGCCCAATAACTGCATCTGTTGAATAACCAGCGACCATGGATCCGTTAATTTATCCTCAACATATTTAGCAATATCAATAGCTGGAACATCAAGTTGTTCATTACTAAAAAAACTTTGTTCATTTAGTTCCGCTTCACTACCTAAGCTGGCAGGAGTTGCTGCAGGCGTTTGCTGAGTATTTTGTGTGAACCTATCTTGTGCGGGCCCGCTCTCAGGCAGCGGACTTGCCACAACCTCGAAATCATCAGGCTCGATATAATTATCCTGCAGATAACTCTCTACAGGTGGTAACTGCTCTACAGGCGGTAACTGCTCTACAGGTGGCAACTGCTCTGCAGGCGGCAACTGTTCTATAGCCATAATTGCCGCACTGTTTTCTACTTGTGTTACAAACGGTTCAGCTTCGACTTCAAGCTGAGTATTTTTTGGTTTTTCCGCTAGTGGTTTTTCTGCGACAACCCGCTCAGTTGCTTCATTAACTGTTGTCGCCTGTGACTTTTTTGCCTCTTCTCGCTTTAAACGATGACTGCGAAGCATATTTCGCGAATGTGTAACCTGTTTAATTGATTCCGTATTTGTTGCAGGTACGGCAAGATCAGCTTGTGAAACATCCATCGCTGTTTCTGCTGGATTGCCCACAGCATTGCCTGTAACTGTTTCAACAACAGGGACTGGCTCAACCATAACTTGTTCAGGAGGCGCTGAAAACTGCTGCGCTGCACTGGGCATTTCTATTGCATTATCAGCAACTGTTTCGACAGCCGCAACCGGCTCAACCATAACTTGTGCTGGAGGCGCTGAAAACTGCTGCGCTGTACTGGGCACTTGTATTGCATTATCAGCAACTGTTTCGACAGCCGCACCCGGCTCAACCATAACTTGTGCAGGAGGCGCTGAAAACTGCTGCGCTGCACTGGGCACTTCTATTGCATTATCAGCAACTGTTTCGACAGCCGCAACCGGCTCAACAATAACTTGTGCAGGAGCTGCTGCAATAGAAGTTTCAGCAGTTAACTGCGTTGCTTTTACTAAGCTTTCATCTACAGCGATATAATTTGCCGGTTTAAACGCCAGCAGGCGCATCACTGTCATCTCGAATGCAATTTTACCATTAGGCGCAAAGGCATAATCTTTATAACCTTGCACAGCGATTTGGTAATATAGCTGCACCTCTTCAGGGCTTAACCGTTCAGCAAGCAGTTGGATTGCTGTTTTTTCAGAGACCGTTACTCTGTTTTGCAACTGCAAAAATGCAATTTGATGGCATAAACTTGCTAATTCTTGATGAAGCTTGGCAAAATCAGCTCCCAAATGGACAAACTCTTCTATTTTTTCAAAGACCTTTTGCACATTACCTGAAGCAATAAAATGCAATAAATAATAGAGATGGCTACTGTCAATCGTACCAAGCATTTTTAATACCGATTGATATTCAATATTACCAGAGCCAAATGCTAATGCTTGATCGGTAAGACTTAATGCGTCACGCATACTACCATCAGCAGCTTTAGCAATAACGGCTAATGCGGCATGATCAAAGGTTGCTTGTTCATGCTGAAGAATATAGGTCAGCTGCTTTTCAATTTCTTCGGGTAAAATTGCTTTTAAATGAAATTGTAAACAACGGGATAAAACGGTGATCGGTAGTTTTTGCGGATCCGTTGTTGCTAATAAAAACTTAACATACTCAGGCGGCTCTTCTAAGGTTTTCAAAAGCGCATTAAAACTATGCCTAGAAAGCATATGCACTTCATCGATCAAATACACCTTATAACGACCTTGCGCGGGTTTATATTGAACATTATCAAGCAGTTCACGCGTGTCATCAACTTTTGTGCGAGACGCAGCATCGATTTCAAGCAGATCAACAAAACGGCCTTGATCAATCGCCTGGCAATGCACACATTCACCACAAGGTGTTGCAGTAACCCCCTGTTCACAGTTTAAGCTTTTTGCCAAAATACGTGCAATGGTGGTTTTACCGACACCTCGCGTACCACTAAACAGATACGCATGGTGTAATCTGTTTTGCGCCAGACCATTCGATAAAGCGGTTAAGACATGCTGCTGACCTACAACTTCCTGGAAGTTACGTGGACGCCATTTTCGTGCTAAAACTTGATAACTCACTAAAATTACTCGCCTTCAAATTCTACTAATGAAAAATGCGGTACATCTAAGGCTGCTAATTTTTGGCCACCATTTAATGATGGTAATTCGATTACAAAAGCAGATTCAATAACGATGCCGCCAGAACGCTGAATTAATTTAACCGAAGCTTCAGCCGTACCGCCAGTTGCTAATAGATCATCAACTAAAAGAACGGTATCTCCCTCACTGATTGCATCATGATGAATCTGCAGGGTATCCGTTCCATATTCAAGCGCATAACTTTCTTGAATCGTTTCACGAGGTAGTTTACCTGGTTTACGCACAGGTATAAATCCGGCACCGATAGCAGCCGCTAATGGCGCGCCGAAAATAAAGCCGCGCGCTTCTGTACCGACAACTTTATCGATATTCTTATCTTTATAACGTTCAACAAACAGCTTAATAGTTGCTGAAAATGCATCACCATTTTCAATTAAACTGGTAACATCGCGAAAGATAATGCCAGGAAGTGGATAATCAGGAATGCTTTTTATACTATTTTTTATTAGCTGCAGCGTGCTTGATGTCATCTGTTATTACTCTGAATTAAAATTTTAGTTCCTAAGGGTAAATAGTTGCATGGTTATGTGCAAGCAGTTGTCTCATATATTCGAGCGAGGAGGAGAAAAAGAGAGCAAATTTCCTCTATTATTTATATTAAAAACGATTTACATAAACAATAGAGAAATATATACAGATAAATACTGGTTTAATAAATAATTCCCTCCTCAATTAATGAAAGACATGCTCAACAATTTCATCTGCAATGATTGTTGAAAATCCTTTTTTCACTACATATCTTTTCGAAGCTTTGCGTGCCAAGCCCTCTAGATGGTTATTTAATATCATGTGGTCAAAAACATGATGTAAAGTCACTTCTATTTGCTCTACGGTCATATGTTCCTCACTTCAAAAAATAAGATTAAGCTAAGCAATGCTTACATTTTAATCGCTAGTAAGTTGCATTCATTTATAAATCGTTAGAAGGTTAGTCCAGACATCAAAAAAACACCAAACATTCAACACTCCCCTCAACTGACTGGATTCCATCACATCTTGTTCATTGTTAAAGTATTTTCTTATTTATCCCGCGCAATTCTGCTTGCAGGAATAATATCAGCTTTCAGAAAACGCGAAGCAGATCACGAAAAAATCGCAATTTCTCTGATGGGAATGGATCGGGCGTGGTTTTTGTCAATATTGGAGGCGCTGTATATCAAGCTGATTCACAATAAATTTGCAGCACTACATTTTTTATTCTGCTAACGCCTTAAGAATATCATTTGTACTTTTGATGGATCGGACTCTAATAAATAGCTCTTGCCCTTCTGTGTATTGCATCGCAATGTATCTCAACCATTGTTTGATGCGCTGCGGGTAGTATTTCTCTTTTGAACCAGTGGTTTCAATCTCGCTGTACTTAATAAGCAGCTGTTTTACTTCACACCACTGCATCTTGTCACCACCTTTTAAAACTCTTGCCAAATTAGGAATAGCAACAGCACCACGGCCAATCATCACATCATCACAACCGCTTACTTCTTTACATTTAATGTAATCAGCCTTGCTCCAGATCTCTCCATTGGCAATAACAGGAATATCAATCGAGTCTTTAATCAGCTTGATATACTGCCAATGCGCAGGTGGCTTATAGCCCTCTTCTTTTGTTCTAGCATGAACAGTAAGTTCTTTAGCACCTGCATCTCGAATAGCTTGCGCAATCTCTACACACTGGCTTTTACAATCCCAGCCGAGTCGAATTTTAGCAGACAAAACCTGATCATCCGGAACTGCGCCCCTGACCTCTTTTACTATTTGGTATATTGATTCTGGATCTCGCAGCAGGGAAGCACCACCAAGGTTTTTATTCACAGTTCGGGCAGGACAGCCAAAATTCAGATCCAAACCGTGCGAGCCCATTGCAACTGCTCGGTATGCATTTTCAGCCATCCATTGCGGATCTTGCCCCAGTAATTGCACTCTTATTGGAACGCCTGCTTCAGTCCTGCTTCCGTTATAAAGTTCAGGACACATTCTACGAAATACTTTTCTTGGTAATAATTGGTCGACAATACGAATAAATTCACTTACGCACAGGTCATAACCGCCAATATCAGTTAGCAAATTACGCATAAAGGCATCAGCTACGCCTTCCATAGGTGCTAGTATAACTCTCACAGATCTTTCCTTTAACTCAATTAAAGGCATCAGCACCTTTTCAGGCGCTAGTATAACTGCTGCTCAATAAATTCTATAATGTAAATTATTTTGTTTATTGCATTTTAATTTTACTCTCCGAAAAAGCCGTAACCAAAAATAAAAATGGCACTTTTATTAAAATAATCTTAAAAATATAATGGGATGATAAAAGAGCTATACCACGCCTGTAGAGCAGACAGTAAGTGTAAAAATACAGCGCAATTAAGCTGTTAACTATTCAGAAATCAATAAGGCAATGTGAACCAGCAATAAGCGCCACAATTAACGATTTTCTTTGCAAGAAAAAGATATTATTACAGAAAATTAAAGTGATAAGTAAGGATTGATATTTATAGTAATTTGAATGGGAAGCATTGCTGATAAAATACGACAAAAGCTGACAATACGGCATCTCTGAGTAAGAACTAAAAATAATAAATTTGCTATTATCATTGTCAAAAAACAAATATCTGGCAGTGCAGTTCACATTTTTCTGTTTTGATAAGTATAAGCTCTCTTTTCTAATAAAAAACGATGGAACTAGATAGCATTATTCATTTATTATTGGTAGATAAATAATTCACATTCAACGCCTTACTCGATCGATTTTTAAGTCAGAAGAAAAGATTTATTCTAGGAAAATTATGTCATTACCTGTTTTAATTTGTGACGATTCGGCACTTGCTCGTAAGTCTATTGCTCGCTCATTGCCTAACGATTGGGATATCACCATCAGCTTTGCCGAAAACGGTGAATTAGGTATTGAGGCAATCAGGCAAGGTAAAGGTGATCTGGTTTTTTTAGATCTTAACATGCCAGTTATGGACGGTTATCAAGTACTTGAAGCCATTTGTAAAGAAGATCTTCCCGCACTTGTGATTGTTATTTCTGGAGATATTCAGCCAGAAGCACACAAAAAAGTGCGTGAAATGGGGGCTATCGACTTTATTCAAAAGCCAATTAATCAAGAAGTACTGACAGAGATATTAGCCTCGTACGGCATTTATAAAGCAGGTAGCCATAACTTACTAGAAGATGCAGAAAACCAGGAAAATATCAGTTTACGAGATGCCTTGCAGGAAGTTTCAAATATAGCAATGGGTAAAGCAGGTGACTTATTGGCCCGTTTGCTTGATGTATTTGTATTACTACCTATCCCCAATGTAAATACATTAGAAACGAGTGAATTACATATGGCATTAACTTCCATTGCCAGTGATGACAATGTATCAGCCGTTTGTCAGGGTTTTATCAGCTCAGGGATTAGTGGAGAAGCAATCATTATTTTCCATGATTCCAGTTTCGCCGATATGGCAAAGCTGCTTAAATACCACGAAGCACTTAATGACCACATTGAAATTGAAGTAATGAACGATATTTCAAATATTCTTATTGGTGCATTTTTAAATGGACTCGCGCAGCAGCTCGACATCCATTTTAGTCAAGGTCAACCTAATGTACTTGGCCAACACTGTCACGTTGACGATCTGATTCAAGACAGACAAAGTCATTGGCAAAAAACACTGGCCATTGAAGTTAACTACCGAATTGAAAATTACAATATCAAATGTGATTTATTGCTTTTATTTACTGAAGACTCCATTGATACCCTCACTAACAAAATAGGATACCTGTTGAACTAATGAGTAATAGTATTGAACTTAAAGATATTCATTGGCTTATAGATATGATTCAAAATATCGATGTTGGGCTGGTTATTATCGACTTTGATATGAATGTGAAAGTTTGGAATGGTTTTATGGAAAATCATTCGGGACTATTAGCCGCTCATATTGTAGATCGAAAATTAAATGAACTATTTGAAGATATCCCAAAAGAGTGGCTGCAACAAAAAATGAACAGCGTTTGTTTATTAAAAAACAAAGCGTTCACCACTTGGGAACAGCGTCCGTTTCTTTTTAAATTCAAAAGTTACCGCCCTATAACCAGTAGTGCACGATTTATGTACCAAAATGTCACCTTTTTACCTTTAACAGACATTGCTGGTAAAGTGACTCAAATATGTATGATTATTTACGATGTCACTGATGTTGCTTTAAATAAACAAGCCTTTCAAGAAGCAAATACTAAATTGGAGCACCTAAGCCATACAGACAACCTGACCCAGTTAAACAACCAAGGTTACTGGCGTGAATGTTGTTTCCGTGAATATAAGCGCCATACCCGCACGCAACAATCATCTGCATTAATAATGCTTGATATCGACCACTTTAAAAAAGTTAATGATACATATGGTCATCAAGCAGGAGATATATACATACAAGCCTTTACTAGTGAGCTAAAGGGCCTATTCAGAGAAAGCGATTATTTTGGTCGCTATGGAGGTGATGAATTCATAGGACTCTTTAGTTCGATGAAAAAAGAGGCCATAAAAGATTGTCTTGAAACTGCTCTTGAAAA
>JABXKR010000215.1 GCA_013619145.1 Psychromonas sp.
TATTGGAAATTTTTGAGTCTGAAGTTAAGGATTTTCCATTTCCTCGTAGCCGACAGGCTGTTGCTGCTTTAGCTTCGCTTCGTGGAGCTCAGTCTAATTCTCATGCTGCTGAGGCATTTATGTTGTTAAAGGAAATTATATGAAAACCCTTATTATAGCAGAAGCAGGTGTTAATCATAATGGTAGTGAACAGCTCGCATTTGAATTGGTCGATGCCGCTTATAACGCGGGTGTTGATATTGTAAAGTTTCAAACATTTAAAGCGATAAATCTAGTGACAGCGACAGCCAGGCAAGCTGATTATCAAATAGAAAACACAAAAAAAGTAGAATCTCAACTGGCAATGTTAAGCCGTTTAGAGCTTAGTTATGAATTTCACCATGAGCTCGTTGAGTATTGCCAAAAATTCGGCATTGAGTTTTTATCAACTGCTTTTGACTCTGAAAGTTTAGATTTTTTAGTTAATGATTTAGGTTTAAAGCGCTTAAAAATTCCATCTGGTGAATTAACCAATGCCCCTTTAGTATTGCAACACGCAAAAACAGGTGCAGATTTAATTGTTTCGACAGGCATGGCAACATTAGCTGAAGTTGAATCTGCATTAGGCGTGATCGCTTTTGGCTATCTATCGCAAGAAGATATTGAGCCATCTATAGATGCTTTCCAGCAAGCTTATTTCTCAGGTCAAGGACAAGCTCTGCTAAAAGAAAAAGTAACCCTACTGCACTGCACAACTGAATATCCGGCACCATTAAAAGATATTAATCTAAAAGCAATGGATACATTAGCGGCTGCGTTTAAATTAGAGGTAGGCTATTCCGACCACAGTGCAGGGATTCTTGTACCCATTGTTGCTGTCGCTCGTGGCGCTAAAATTATCGAAAAACATTTCACTTTAGACAAAAACATGGAAGGGCCAGATCATAAAGCCTCTTTAGAACCAGATGAATTACAGGCGATGGTTGAAGGTATTAGAAATGCTGAATTAATAATAGGTGACGGTATAAAAGGTCCGCGCCCATCAGAAGTTAAAAATATAGTGATAGCGAGAAAAAGTCTAGTTGCTGCTAAATCAATCGCGCTAGGCGAGTTATTTAGTGAAGAGAATTTGACAATAAAACGGCCTGGTAATGGCGCTAGCCCCTATCAGTATTGGGAATTAATCAATACCAAGTCAGAAAAGCCTTATCAAGAGGGGGAGGTGATTCTTGGATAAAAAACGATATCTGCTTGGGGCTGGCGGACATGCTTGCGTATTGGTCGATATATTAAAGCAAAATGGGCTGGCTTTATCAGGTGTTTTTAGTCCTGATGTTGATCTTGAAAGGGAAATTTTATCGGATATTCCTTTTTTTGATAACGAGGATGATATTTTCAAAGAGCTCCCAAGTACGGTGCAGATTGTTAACGGTATTGGTTCCATGCCAGGATCTCGATTAAGAACGCTTGTACATCATAAGTTTAGTGAAAAAGGGTACTTTTTTCAGCAGGTTATATCTAAGATGGCGATTGTCTCTGATTTTGCCAAACTTGGTGAAGGTGTGCAGGTAATGCCTGGCGCAATTATTCAAGCGGGAGCAGTTATTGGTGATCATTCGATCATTAATTCGGGGGCAATTATTGAGCATGATTGCATTATTGGAGAGCATAACCATATCGCGCCAGGTGTTACATTAAGTGGTCAAGTGAAAACGGGTAATTATGTTCATATTGGTACTGGTGCGAACGTGATTCAGGGGATTTCTATTGCTGATAATGTACTAATCGGATCCGGGGCCAATGTAACCAAAAGTGTACCATATGGACATGTCATTTTGGGTCCTCGAGCAGAGATCAAAATGAAAAGGGTAAACAATGAGTCATAATTGGCAAAACACATTAATCGGACCTGACAGTTCTATTCGAGAAGCACTTAAAGTTATTGATAGAGAAGCCCTCCGTGGCGCTATTATTGTATCTGAAACGCGAAAACTACTCGGTATCGTTAGTGATGGCGATATTCGTCGTGGAATATTGGCGGGTGTTGCATTAGAAGCTTGTGTTTGTGAGGTAATGAATACTAGCCCCATTGTCGCGACTAAAGAGATCTGCAAACAACAATTAATTGAACTAATGGAATCGAAAGATATTTTATCGATTCCATTAGTTGAAAATGGCATCGTCATTGGTTTACATACGTTACATGAATCTTTGTTAATAAAAAAATTAGATAACCCTGTTTTTTTAATGGCAGGTGGATTCGGTACACGCTTAAAACCACTAACCAATAATTGCCCTAAACCGTTGCTAAAAGTTGGGGATAAGCCCATTCTTGAAATTACCCTGCTTAATTTTATTAAATCAGGATTTACTAATTTCTATATATC
>JABXKR010000046.1 GCA_013619145.1 Psychromonas sp.
CTTTGTAATATTTACGCTATTTATTACTGCTGGTTGTGTAAATCGACCTACTCCATTACCAGAGTCATACGCGCAGAAATTGCCCTGGGGAGCATTAGATCTTGATATTAATCATCATGACTCAGAATATACGCTACGCAGAAGCTTAGGAGACGTTTTAGAAAAAAAAATGTTAGAGTTTAATCAAGATCTGGAAAATAAAGATTTTAATATTTTAGCGCTATCGGGTGGCGGTGCAGGTGGTGCTTATGGTGCGGGGGTATTAAATGGGTGGAAAGATCATGGCACTTTGCCTGAATTTGATGTTGTGACCGCTATTTCTACTGGCTCTATTATGGCTTCATTTGCATTTTTAGGCGGGGAGCATATCGATAAATTAGACCCGATTTTTAATAATTTGAGCTCTGACGATCTATACACAAGCAGTTGGTTGAGTGTGTTTAACGGTGCAACAATCTCTGACCCTACCCCTTTAAAAAAATTGCTTGAAAAAGGAATTACTAATCAGTTCTTAGATAAAATTGCAGCAGAGCATAAAAAAGGCCGCCGTTTATATATTGGTAGTACTAATTTAGATACGGGACAACTGGTTGTTTGGGATATGGGCGCAATAGCATCGAGTGACCGTAGTGATAAAGTTCAACGTTACCGTGATATTATTTATGCATCAAGTGCGGTACCCATTATTTTCCCACCACATTTTTTTGAAATAAACATAGAGGGTGAAAAATATTATCAAATGCATGTAGATGGTGGTGTGTACTCAAATGTATTTATGATTGGCATGTTTATTAACTGGGTAGATCAGTTACAAGTGACAGAGGGAAAACACAAAAAAGTTAAATCTAATCTGTATATAATTGCCAACAAAAAGTATCGTGAACGACATCATTATGATCCTGTTCCATTGAGGATTCGTCCAATATTAAACTCATTTATTAACGTTGAAATGGATCTCTTATTTGATCGTAGCGTAGCGCGTATTTATCATAGTGCGAAACAAAAAGAGGTGAATTTTCATATGGCAACGATCCCTCAAGACTCAGACCATATAAAATCAACGCTGGATTTTGTGCCGAGTGAAATGCGTGAGGTTTATAAATTAGGCTATGAAAATGCATTAACGGGGTACAGTTGGCAAACAGAGATAAAATGGAATGAGTATGACTTGCAAATTGATAGACAGTTAGATAAATAATTATTATTTCACTGGGTGGTGCTAAAGGATGAACCGCCATTAACGTTGACTAAGGTGGGAACAAAACATCCTTTTTAGTTAAGCTTTTTACATTTATCGGAAGCAGTTATGACACAACCTCGGCAATCTCAAGTCTTGTTTCCTGATGCGTCTTATTTATACTGTTTTTTCGTTGTGTTAGGCGTGAGTTTTTATAGTGAGCAAGCTATTTGCATGCGGTGGTGCCAGCTTTACGCTGCACTGCTTTAGTTGAAGTTGGCTGAAACAACATTGTTGCCAGACGTGCGGTTCCTCCCTTCAAGCTGTGCTGCACCGGCTTGCATGAAATAAAAAAAAGATCCGACCTAGAACAAAGGCTTTCTATTAGTCCTATACTAACCCTAGGATCGCTTTATGAGTTTCTCGTGGCAGTTTATTCCTGCGACACAAGTAACACGCCCATCATCTTATTTATGTTTATAAAGAGAAAATAATATGAAAAATAGACAAATTCTTTTTATCATTATGTTTCTAGCAACACCAATGATATTGGGCTGTTCCCACATAAAAACCCGTAATCCTCTGCCGCAGGATTTAAGCGCTGGCGCCCAAGTATTGGGCTCCGATAGGATGAGAATGTGGGGAGACCGGACGCCAACTTATTTGCAAGAATGGTTTGAATTACCCCGGGTTGAGTTAAGCGCTCAGTATCCTGCCTTGTTCAATTCTGAACACAACTATCTTGCAATCTCTGGCGGAGGGGCAAATGGGGCTTTTGGTGCAGGGCTCCTGTTGGGGTGGACTGAAAGAGGAGATCGGCCCGAGTTCAGTATTGTGACCGGAGTCAGCACCGGAGCGCTTACGGCACCCTTTGCTTTTCTTGGTTCTGGATATGATGAGCAACTAAAAGCGGTGTATACAACAATATCCACCAAAGATATCTTAAAAAAGCGTTCTAAACTAAAAATTATTACGGGTGATTCTGCAGTGAACCCCGAAGGGCTGCAAAAAATGCTCATCAAATATATTAATCAGGATCTGATGGAAGCCATCGCATCTGAACACTCAAAGGGCCGGCTGCTTTTGATCGGTACAGTCAATCTTGATGCAGGTAGACCAGTGATCTGGAATATTGGTAAGATCGCGGCTAGTGAAAATCCAAATGCCCTTGATTTAATTCGAGATATTCTTTTGGCCTCGGCTTCTATTCCAGGTGTTTTCCCGCCGGTGTTTATGGAAGTGCAATCCAACGGGGTCACATATGATGAGATGCATGTGGACGGCGGTACCGCTTCTCAGGTTTTCATCTACCCGACAGGAGTAGACTGGAGCAAAGTTATTGAAAGGTTAGAAGTGCAAGGTACGCCACGCGCTTATATTCTTAGAAATTCCCGTCTGGAACCTGAGTGGAAGAATGTGGAGCCCAAACTTCGCGACATTGCTCTGCGAAGCACTGACACGCTTATCAAGAACCAGAGCTTTGGTGATCTGTATTACATCTACCTTCGCAACAAGCAGGACGGCGTTGATTTTAATCTGGCATTTATCCCGGAAGAGTTTAAGGTCAAATCAAAGGAACCTTTTGATCCTGAATACATGGGGAAATTGTTTGATTTAGGATACCAGATGGGCAAACAGGGTTACCCATGGAAAAATGTTCCACCCGGATTTCAGCCTACGGGGAAGGGACTATATTGAGATTGATGCCAAAACCGGAGCGCCGCACGGCTTTATGCTGGGCTCCGGTTTCTGTCATGGGTGAAAAAGATTTGGATCTCCTGCTGTTTACCTCTTTTGCTGTACCCACTGTATTGCATCTTTCTTATTACTAAAAACCTTTCCAATCTCTGGAAGTAGAGTTTCAACAATTGAATTTTGTATACAATTTTTGACAACTATCGCCAATGAAAGACAGCCATTTGTGCTTAAGGTACTCCAATGTTCACCAATTAGACTTATTGTCTGGGGTGAACCCAAGCACTCAGTATCCCAAATTTCGATAATAGAAAAGATATTTGATCTTCTGTTAATAATCAGATCTTCATATGTATTTCGGGCATCAACTGCACCTTCGTTATCGACAGTTAAGTCAATGCGGGATCAATGTGCCGGAAGATGTTTCATTAATCGGAATGGATAATTTGCGTATCTTGAAGTACCTGCCGTTTCAGTTAAGTACCGTTAGTCAAGATATCGCTAAGCGTGGTTATCAAGCGGTGCAACTGCTGAAAGATGAGAACCTAGCTGTCAATACGGAGCTTCGTCTTATTGAGGGAGATACGACGGGAAAAGCAAAAACATTCAGGTAAATCAATAGCCACGTTCAATTCGGTGAGCAATCATAATGCGCTGCTATTAACCCAAGTAATTTAAATAGTTTGTTTGATTTGACTATCATCTAAAGCGGGAATGTCCGGGCTATATGTTGGCGCTGATTTTTGCGTTTTTTTGCTACTTATTGTTTCTAGTAAAAACCGCGACAGCCATAAAGCGTCTGATGGATTTGCTTTATTAAGGGGAAATTTGTAGATACTTTATTTGTTTCTTTTCTTCAATCGTTAATACCTTATACCATCGAGGATAAGTCCAACCGTAACCCCACCTAAACGCCGTAGGCAGGTATGGACTCCCACCAACTCGGACACCAGCCAGCATAAGTGCTGCAATTTGCGGTTCACCTACTTTAGATACACATTGGTGAAGTTTTTTATCAGCAATTAACCTTTCGCTGTATGTTCCACCTTGCCAATAAGCATAATCATGAGCGGTACAACACGATAACCATAATTCTTTCTGCTCAAATGTTCCATCAGGAAAGGCGCTACACCCATCAGAGGTAAAAGGCTTAATATCCGCTGCATTCACAGTTAGCGAAATAAGCAAAAAAAAAATAAAGATGATATGCATAGTTTCCTCATCACTGACACTTAACATATTGAATAAGATAAAAGTGTAACACTTGAGCTGACTTGGTTAATAGAAAACCATTATTCCAGATAAGAATGCCAACTTAGTTACTGACCTATCCGCAGACTAAGTCCTAAGTTGGCATTTAATAATCCACCACTTCAAGCCGCAGAGGGCTGAAAGAAGCGGTGAGGGTCTGTTATTTATGACTTAAATAAATACGAGTTTCAGAATAAATACAATTGCTAATACATTCATACCTAAAGATACGTCCTTCGAGCGACCAGTAGCATGTTTGATAATAGTAAATGATAGGAAACCTAAAATAATACCATCAGCAATTGAGTAAGTAAGCGGCATCATGATTGCTGTGATTGCTGCTGGCACGTAGTCCGTAAACTCGGCCCAGTTCACTTTACTTAAGCTGCCGACCATTAGAAAAGCCACATAAATCAAAGCACCTGCAGTTGCATAACCAGGGACGATTTGTGCTATTGGAGCAAAGAACATTGCTACTAAGAACAATAAGCCTACAACAACAGCCGTTAAACCAGTACGGCCGCCTTCAGCAATACCCGCATTACTTTCAACATATGTAGTTACTGGTGGACAACCAATTACTGCACCAGCAACACTAGCGATACTATCAGCAGTAAGAGCTTTATTTAGATTTTCAATTTTGCCGTCTTTATTATAAAAATGGGCACTGTCAGCTACCCCGATCATAGTGCCGGCAGTATCAAACATATTCACAAACAAGAAAGCTAAAATAACACTGATCATAGACACATCAAATGCACCCATCACATCCATCTGCATAAATGTTTTTGATAAACCTGTCGGTAAAGAGATCGCTTGTTCCGGCAAGCTAACTAAACCCATTAGGGTACTGATAGCTGTGATAGTAATAATGCCGATCAATACTGAACCGAAGACTTTACGTGATGCTAATATAGCAATGATGATGAAACTCATTGCGCCTAACACTACCTTAGGATCATGAAAATCGCCCATAGTAACGAGTGTTGCTTGACTAGCTGTAATAATACCCGCGGCTTTTAAGCCGATGATACCGAGAAACAGACCAACACCCGCAGTCATCGCATAACGCAAACTGGTAGGGATGCTATCAATAATCCAACCGCGTAATTTAGTCACACTCATGATGACAAAAACAACACTTGAGATGAATACTGCGCCTAGCGCAACTTGCCAGGAATATTCCATTCCTTTAACAACAGCAAAGGTGAAGAATGCATTCAGCCCCATGCCAGGTGCTAAACCTACCGGCCAGTTTGCATAAAGCCCCATAAAGATACAGCCTATTGCCGCACTTAATGCAGTTGCAACAAATACTGCCTGGTAGTCCATGCCTGCAATTGACATGATATCCGGGTTAACAAAAAGGATATAAGCCATAGTTACGAAAGTCGTAAGACCAGCCGTTATTTCTGTTTTAATATTGGTATTGTGGGCTTTTAATTTAAACAGCTTTTCCATTAAGGATGCAAAAGCGGAGGTACTGATAGATTCAGTATTAGGTGTAGATGTACTAGCCGTATTCATGGGTATAACTCACTTTTTTGTTTCTTCACCTTAAAGACTGCTCTTAATTGCGTCCAAAGTGCAATTACAGATACAAAAAAGGTGATTGGTTGTTTAATAAACGACGGTCACTCAGCAGAAAAGTGGTGGAAAGTTCTGAGCTGACAATTATTAAATAACCGGGTTAAAATTAGGTAATCATTACCTGTTATTTATTCACATTTGTGATTGGGCGCGATTATGGGGTAATTCGCTAAGAAATGAAATCAATTTGTATAAAAATTACATTTTCGTTACAAAATTTCGGAATGGCAAATGGAGTGCTGTTTTTTTCGCAGTGAACAAAAAACACAAGTTATAAGAAACAGGCTGGAGAGCTAAAGTTTTATTAAGAGCCGTTTTCTGTTTTTTGCCTTTTGTTAGTTTACAACTAAGGTTGTGTTATTGGACTGACATTCTTTGCGCCACATAATGAGTCGGACATTATCACTGGTGTAGTCTGTGGTATGGGATAAGTCTTGCAAAGCTCAAATGAGGATTAATATAATGTCGAGAAATTCTTTTATTTTCGTCGCCTGTTTTTTATTTATCTCCACAGCCTTGCTCTCTTTAGTTTGGCCAGCCATGATCTGGGCCTTTATTGTTATTTTACCTGTCATTTTGATTGGTATTTACGATATGTGGCAAACTAAACATGCACTTTGGCGAAACTTTCCTGTTGTGAGCCGAGTGCGTTGGTTAGTGGAGTTTATTCGTCCATATCTGCGCCAGTATCTTTTTGAGTCGGAAACTGATGGTGTACCGATCAGTCGAATGTTTCGTTCAGTTATTTATCAAAGGGCAAAAGGGACGCGGGATACTGTGCCATATGGCACAAAGGTTGATACTTTGCGGGTCGGTTATGAGTGGATTGGCCACTCGCTGGCGGCTAAGCATATTAATGAAGAAAACCCCAACCCCAGAATTACTATCGGCGGGCCTGACTGCATAAAACCATACTCTACAAGTATCTTTAATATTTCAGCGATGAGTTTTGGTGCTTTAAGCAATAATGCGATAAAAGCACTCAATAAAGGCGCTAAAATTGGCGGTTTTTCACACAACACCGGTGAGGGCAGTGTAAGCCCGTATCATTTAGAGCATGGTGGCGATTTGATTTGGCAGCTGGGGACGGGTTATTTTGGTTGTCGGGACAAGCAGGGGGATTTTAACGCGGAAAAATTTTCCAAAACCGCGCAATTAGACGTGATTAAAATGATTGAAATAAAGTTATCTCAAGGTGCTAAACCAGGCCATGGCGGAATATTGCCTGCGCATAAAAACACCATAGAGATTGCTGAAATTAGAGACGTACAAGCAGGTGAGACGGTTGATTCACCTCCTACTCATTCAGCATTCTCCAGCCCTTTAGAGATGATGCGTTTTATACAAGAGTTACGGCAGCTCTCTTGTGGTAAACCGATCGGTTTTAAACTCTGTGTCGGGCGCAGAAGTGAGTTTTTTTCACTCTGCAAGGCTATGGTTCAAACGGGTATTAAGCCGGATTTTATTACGGTTGATGGCGGGGAAGGGGGCACAGGAGCTGCACCATTAGAGTATGCAAATTCAGTAGGTATGCCATTAAAAGAGGGACTCAGTTTTGTTTGTGATACCTTGATAGGTTTTGGTCTAAAAAAGGATATTAAAGTAATTGCGAGCGGCAAGATTTTTACGGGTTTTCATATTGTTAAGCATATTGCATTGGGCGCAGATCTCTGTAATAGCGCGCGCGGTATGATGGTCGCATTAGGATGTGTTCAGTCTTTAATTTGTAATACCAACAAGTGCCCTACGGGCATCGCAACACAGGATCCTAATTTAAGCAATGGCCTGGTTGTTGAAGACAAAGCGAGTCGGGTCGCACTGTATCACGATAAAACGGTTAAAGCTGCAATGCAGATTATAGCTTCGGCAGGACTTGATTACTCAAGCCAACTCAACCGCTCTCATATTTATAGACGCACCAGCCAAACCGATATTTTACGCTATGATGAAATTTATCCTTATCCGATTGAAAACAGCTTCTTGAGTGATAAATATCCGAAAAGCTTTGCTCAGGAGATGTCAGAATCTTCCGCGGAGAGTTTTCTACCCCGGCACTATTTTGTTAAGTCGAGTTCGGGATTATCTGAGATGAAATAACGCTTATGGGCATAAACTTTGCTGTTTTACTCACCATAGAACTATTGTTTTTATGCAGGCCTGCAATTTCTTTTTTCTACAACAACTATTATTTTGTTAAGTCGAGCTAGGGGTTATCTGAGATGAAATAACGCTTATGGGCATAAACTTTGCTGTTTTGCTCACAATAGAGCTATTGTTTTTATGCAGGCCTGCATTTGCTTTGTTTCACCACAACTATTATGGCTTTACTTTTATTGACTCTCGAATTGGAGGCTAGCAGCAGGAATCATAAAGCGAGGAAATCATATGGATAACGTAATTCCCTTCCCTAAGAACCCCGACAATTTTAAAGAGGTTGAGGAACTGATTTTTCAGGTAGGTCAAAAAGCGGGCTTGTCGGAAGTGATGATTGCCAATGTAACCGCAGAGTACCATCAATATTACAATCAGCTATTTATTAAATATGAATCATCTATGGAAATCCCAGCTGATTTAGGTATTAATCAACAACAAATAGATGCAATATTACTGGCACATAGAGATGCCATACAAGGTATCCAGGAAAAGCACAGCAAGCAAATCAGCCATGCTTGTCATATTATTATTGGCCTTCTAATTAAAGATCAATTAAATTCAATTAACTAAATATATTACAAACAATTAAATGCATAATATTAAGCTGAACGCTGTTTCGCCTGCAAGTCAGGTTTTCCTAATTGGTTCCATATATAAAATGGCGTCGTTTCTGTGGCTACGTGCTTTGTGTTTAACTTTAAGAGAGAAAAGATGGCAAGGTTAACTATCACGTTAGTGTTTATGATCTTTATCGTATTTCCAGTAAGTGCAAAGGATCTGAAATTTGCCGTTGTCCCGAAGTATCATGGTGTCTTTTTTAATCAAAGTGGAGATGGTTGTAAAGATGCTGCTGCTCAAATAGAAGGAGTTGAATGCGTATATCGTGGGCCTGATAAAGGCGATGTGCGAATGCAGGATAAAATTATAGAACAGCTGATTAATGAAGGTATAGATGGAATCGCTGTAGCCGTTACAGAATCTGATTTCCTTGCAAGAAGCAGTATGCAGAAAGCGATAAAAGCAGGAATTCCTGTTATTACCTATGACTCTGACTTTGATACACCTACTCTGGGAAAATATAAAAATTTGCGCCTGGCTTATATCGGAACAGACAATTTTGAGCTTGGAAGGGCTTTTGCAGAGCAATTAAAAAAATTACGCCCCGAGGGAGGAACCCTTATTATTCAAACTGGACGACCAGATTCTCCAAATTTGAATTTAAGAATTATGGGCCTGCGCTCCGCTCTATCAGGAAAAACTTATCAGACTCCTCCAGGAAAAATGCTCAAAAACGATAATGGCTGGACTGAAGTTCGACGTCCTATACCCAATTATGACAAGATTAATCGGGCAGTTAAGCAGCTTGAGTCTGTTTTGAAAGTACAGCCAAATCGTGCGGACTCCTTTATTGCTGTCGGTGGCTGGCCGCAAAATGATGAATATCGCTATCGTGAAATGATTGCGCCGTTTAAAGTGAAACTTGATCGCAAGGAAGTGGTGATTGTTATTTCTGATGCGTCTGATGGTCAGCTAGCCATGTTACGAGACCATCTTGCACATGGTAATGTTGGGCAAAAACCATATGAAATGGGAAAACAGGCAATCTTAACGCTTCATAAAATCGTCAATAAGCAAAAGTATAAGAAAGTAATTTACACTCCACTGACCTATTGTACTCCGAATAATTATGATACTTGTACTAAATAACCTAACAAAGTGCTATAGAATCTACAACGACGCCCATTAACTGAATAACTGACTATTTATGATGACGTTTCAAATAAAATATTTGCTGGTTTTTATTTAGCTCTAGGATCGTGAAACATAGTATTCAATTGATTGAGGCGATCTCCTAAAGCCTTAAGGTCGATAATATGGATTTTCCCGCGTTCTATAGAAATTTCATGGTGCTTTTCAATTTTTTTTAGTACTTCATTGATTCTAGGCCGGGAAAGACCTGTTACTGTGCATAATTGCTCCTGTGTTATCTCAATCGATATTTTCGCTCCCTTTATGATTTGTTTCTTTTGCGCTAAGGCAAGCAAGGTATAGACAATGCGTAGCTCTTTATTATGAAGTGCGGTGAGTTGAACTTGTAACAGCCTTGGCTGCATTTTAATTATGCAATAATATAAAAACTTAAAAACCTCGGGGTTGCTTTCTGCCAGTTGCGCAATTTTTTGCTTTGAAAAAAACAGGTATTCCACCGGCTCAAACTCAACGGAGAATATAAAAAACTCGGCATTACTTCCTAAGGAGTATGCACCTATCCAATCATGAGCGCCAAATACACAACCTAAAGCATTATTCATATTTTCAGATGTATAATAATAAGTGGCCAGACCGCTTGTTATATAATAAATTCCAGGAAAAGCAGCCTTCTTCTGTGTGTTTTGTAAACCTTTACCTGGTTGAGCAATATTAAGTAATTGATGCTTTAAATCATTGGATATTTTGCACGGCCAGTGGAGTGTATCAATACTAAATTCAGCCATCTTATACTCGTTTTTAGATTAAGATACTATTTACTATAGTGCACCGATGAGAGAGTAGAAAGCCGGTTTAATACTAAACTGCTTATCTGCTTTCGCTTATATTCCCCTGATTCGTAACCGCACTTATAGCGGATCTTGATAAACACAAACGCTTCTTTTGCTACGCGCAGCTAACTAAAGTTTCAAAAGCAAAATATATTTGATTGCATATTGGGCTTGAATAGAACCTTTTCCCCGACGAATTTATCATAAAAGTTGCTAACTGCTGGCTCTGTTCTTTAAAGAACAGAGCCTGTTATTTAAACCGGTATTATTCAACGATTGAAATGCCCGCTAATGAAGTAAACAAAGTGAAAAGAAACTTCTCGAATATAAGGTGCTCTTACTTGAAAACAATAGCCAATAAAGCTCCCTATGAACTTCGTTCGCTAAATTCAGCGGTTGAACAGATAGTATATTATGATTCCTTAACACAACTGCCAAATAGAAATGCATTTATGCTTGCATTAATTAACTTAGTTAGCGTTGACAATGTTCAGGAATTTAACCTGTTATTTGTTGACTTGAATCGATTTACAGAAGTGAATAACAATCCTGGGTATTTAGCTGATGATAAAGCGCTTATTGCAGTAACTAAGCTATTTAAAAATGCTACAAATCATGAAGGGACTTTAGCACGATTCGGAGGGGATCAGTTTGCATTCTTGATTAGAGGAACTGAAACACTGGCTTTAGATATTGTCGTCCGCTTACACCAGGTACTCGAAAAAGCGCTTTCAATAGAAGGGGATTTGTATCATATAAGTCCATGCATTGCTATGGCTCGCTACCCGTATGATGGGAATACTGCTGCAGAGTTGTTACACAGTGCGGATATTGCAATACAGCATGCAAAAGGCAAACAGGAGGGATATGGTTATTCCTGTAAGTTGCTAAATAGTGCGATTCGCCGGCACCGAATTGGCCAAAGATTAAAAGGAGCAATGAATGAAGAGTTGTTCCATCTGCTCTATCAGCCTACAGTTATTCTCGATAATAACCAGTTTTGCGGGGCTGAAGTACTACTAGGTTGGAACGATCCTGATTTAGGTTCCGTAAGCCTTGACGAATTTATTCCCATTGCCGAGCAACTAGGGGTAATGCCGAATATTGGTCAATGGGTAATTAAGCAAAGCTGTCTGCAATTAAAAAAATGGATTGCTGCTGAGACCCCTTTACCAGGGAGGTTGTCAATCAAGATCTCAACTCAGCAGCTTGAGCAGGAAACTTTTATTCATGAGCTGATGAATAATGTTCTGTCTGAGGGGGCATTACCAACAGACATTGAGCTTGATGTTACAGAAAGCCTTTTAATGAAAGATCAGCAAAAAGCAGAAGAAAAACTCTGTGAACTGAATATGTTAGGGTTTAGTGTTGCTATTGATGAATTTCGAACAGGTTATTCGTCTTTAGCTTATCTAGAAAAAAATTCTGAGCGAACGTTGAAAATTGGCCACTCGTATATGGTAAATATTGCCACTAATAATCATGTTAAGAAGCTTGTGAAGGTAATTATTGATACTGCTAATCGACTTGGAATAACAACAGTAGCTGAAGGTGTCGAAACAGCAGAGCAAGCTGAATTAGTGAAGGAGTTAGGATGTAAAGCGGCTCAGGGATTTTATTACGCTAAGCCATGTTCAGCAGATCAATTAACCCAGGTAATGAACTGGGACAACACAATCTCGAAAAAAGTTGCCACCTTAGATTTCAAATTTGCAGGCAGCTCCTGCATTACGGGAAACTGATAATTAAACGGAAAAATAACCCGGTCGGTTAAGCTCGTTTTGTTCATCAAAAAATCACCTGCGGTTAATCGTTATCCAACGCCTGCACAATAAACAGCTCTCTGTGTTGTCAATAATAGATTTCTTTAATGTTATGAAGCGAGCTTTTTTTAGTTTGCTCAGCTAATGGCCAAATATTAAATTATCAAAAAACGTCTTAACTGGGAGAAGTGTTCTTTAAAGAACAGTGCTTATTATTTAAACAGGTATTCTTCACTGTATGGAAACGCAGCTACTCAAGCAAATACAATCAACGTCTCAATTATAAGGTCTACTAACATGGCAAATTTATATGACACCTCTTTATTACCTAGCCAGCATGCCATTAACTCTGTAGCAGCTTTGTCTGATGATTTTTATACAAATAATATTGAATCTAAGGATTTATTAGCTAGCCTGAAACTGGCTATCACTGAATCTGGTTTTATGAAAAGCCAGGATCATAAAGATTGGTTTTCTGCGCGAGGTGCTGATTATGCATATAATCCAAATTTATTTGCTTCAGCACCATTAAATATTACATGTGCTTTTTTAAGCGAAATGTTCAAACGTTATGACATTGAATATATTATTGAAGAATTATCAATGACGCCGATTAAGCGAGCTTTATTACGTTTGAATGTTTTTAAAGTGATTCATTAAAACAGGTTATGAACTTGTTGAAATGCAAACCTGTCGGTTTGACATAATAGCAAGGGAATAGGGCGGCAACGTACACTAAAAAGTTGATAGTGGCGTTATCACAGTTACATCTAATTATTTTAAATTCCGGTTCAATCTTGGTCAATTGATTCCCTGTCGCAGCTATGTATTGATTACATAATTTCATAGTGCCGCTAACAATAGTTTTCAGTAATTTGCTTTAAAGAAAACTCACAAAAAGGAGCTGTTTGGCTCCTTTTTGTTTGTGATTTTTGCATAGACTTATTTAACTGCATTTAGTTAAAGTAAATATCGCCTTTTCTGAATGGTCGTATTATTGTATGTGCTTCAGTTGGGCATTTTGACTCTTTACAGACTATTTTCCATAAATCCGCATCAAACAAACCAGCTAAACGCATATATTTACATGCGCTTATAAGCAATGAACGTGTCCAGTTAGAGCCCTCTGTTATATATCTTTCTTCAAGTTCTACCATTGTTTCAGCTGCTTTAACTA
>JABXKR010000064.1 GCA_013619145.1 Psychromonas sp.
CAGCGCTTATTAAAATCTCGGCAAGATGTGCGCCAACCATTGAACATTCATCAATAATCACGAGGTCATAGTGATTCAGTTTACCCATACTGACGCGCTTACATGTACGGTTTTCTGTACTGCTATCGAGAGCCAGCCCGAGCAGGGAATAGGTTGTTTTTGATGGGATGTATAGCCCCATATCGGCACCGAACTGTGTCAGCACTGAAACCGCTTTGTTGGTCGGCGCAGTAACACATACCCGATATTTATTTTGAGGGAGTAGTTTTAGAAATCGTTGAATGCTGAAAGTTTTTCCAGTGCCAGCGAAACCTTTTACGGTAAAGAAGCGCTCGTTAGGGTTATCAAGAAACTTTAGTAAACATTCAACAAGGTATTCTTGTTGACTATTTAGCATCGGGCTTGCCCTTGACTTCGCGTGTTGCACTGCCACTGACGGTTTCTAGTGTGTTTCGCATTTCCTGCATAAGACGGACACTGCGAACCGCTTCTTCCATCTCTTGCTTTAGAAGTATCTTGAGGTAACACGCCCGAATATAATGACCAATGGAGGTACCTAGTACGAGGCCGCTAAAGGCAGATATATAGATAATATCCCTACCTTGCGGGGCTATCTCTACGAACATCCAGTACAGCCAATATGCGAGGGTGCATGAGGCTATGATTATGTCTAATTTACCTTTCGCATTTATTCTTTTTAACAATTTATAATTTATTTGCATGATAACATCCTTGTTATTTTGCGGTTTTCTTTGTAGTTAAATGTATATGTTTAGGACAGCGCACACTCAGTCGGCAGTAGGGCGGGTCATAGTTGTAGATCCTCGTAGGCATGACTGAATAATCGGGGTTCATTAAAATAGGTTCACCGACTTTAAGCATGACCGTTTCACCGATCACCTCTATAGGGTGTATGCTATTAACATCAAGTCGTCGGGGTGACGGTTGGTGTGGTTTTACCGTTATATGAAACGGGGACTCAAGCACTTCTTTAACGGTGACTAAGGGTTCGCCGTTAGCAAAGATTGTCTCTCCGCTATACAGCATAAATGATATTGCCATGTTCGCTCCTGCTACATTCGTGTTATTTCAAAGTGCATGAGGTCGTTGAAGGTTTGGTCGTCAAAGTTTGCGTCACCGTCCCAATCCCCGCCCCATTTAAAATTAAGGCCGTTTTCATAACAATAAATGCGCAGAATTCCAGCTAAGTAACCGTAATATTGTCGATATGAGTTTGGTGCAGAAACTTCGTCGATGTAGCCAATACCTTCTACATATACAACAAGGTCTACAGCGTCAGAGGGGGTTTTGTTGTGCTTACTGTCAGGGTAGCGAACCTTGCTTTTGCCTTGGTTGTAAAGGATCTGTTGGCGTTTTCTGCCACGGACACCATCTGCAACCCCAACGTCCATAAATTGAAGTGCAAAAAATACGGCGCGGTAGATGTCATTGTTGCAGGTGCATAGCTTCGCTTTTGAGTTGCGGCTTAGTTTATTCATATTTAGTCGTCCTTGACTTTATTAACAAACTCTATTCTTTAATGTACTTTATTCGATATATTCTCATTCTCGGGGCTAGTTAAGACGAAATCAGCCCAATCTTTTATGTCTGCATCAATGGCGGTTAAGTTGCCGTAGGTCAAAATTAAGCATTCTTCATGTAATTTTTCGGCAATGGAGAGTAATAAGGTTTCATCGTCAATCCCTATGTTAAACAGTTCTTCGAGGATGCCTTTGGATGCTCGCGCAATTAAAGAGTCGAGTTCTCCTGACAATTGTTTTTCTTCTAATGTATCTAATTCATCCTCAAGACATTCTGATAAAATATCACTAATAGCTTTCATGGCGCACATTAACGAACTCCATTTCATTAACCCTACATTAACCATAGACCAAAAAAAAAAGTCTGGAAAATTCCAGACTTTTTTTACTCTTTCAGGTGAAAAGCTTCTGTAAGTTATGAGCCAAGATGCCAATGTTCATCGCCGTTTGGCGTTACATCAATTTCTTCAACAACGTAATCATCGTACTCGTGGAAAGGTGATTCTATTTGTTGTAATTCCATCGCTTCCTGTAACAACTTCCGCCTTACTTCACAGCCATACTTAAATGCAGGTAACGGCTTGTCAACCACAAAGCTAAATGTGGATGGGTAGCCTACTACTGTAATATTTATGTTTTTAGACATGATTATTTCCTCCTATGACCAGCCTTTAGTTACGATATTTCGAGCGGTACTGTCTTCAACATCAATATACGCTTCAACAGAACCTACGTTGCGCCATCGCCCACCTTCACGAATATCCATTAAACTAACTTTATCTTCATGGGCTTGTGTAGCAAAGCCACGG
>JABXKR010000303.1 GCA_013619145.1 Psychromonas sp.
CTCGGAGAAGACTGAAACTACCCCAACGGAACCAGTTGAGCCAACCGATCCAGTCGAGCCAACAGATCCAGTTGAGCCAACAGATCCAGTCGAGCCAACAGATCCAGTTGAGCCAACAGATCCAGTCGAGCCAACCAATTTAGCTGTTAATGGCGATTTTGAAAGTTGGACTGATGCAAAACCCACTGGTTGGACACTCATTGATAGTGGAATAGAAGTGCTGCAAGATAGTACTATTTTTAAAACTGGTTTAAATTCTGTAGCGATTACAGTTAATACCGGCACTCAAGGTGATACCGATTTCCGTCAAAGCGTCAATGTGGTAGCGGGTAAAACATATACCCTCTCTATGTCTATTTATCACACCGAAGGCTTCCAGAAAGCTCGCATTTATCTAGCTACTTATAAAGGCTATTCAGATAAGAATCTCATTAATCAATGGCAAGAAGTTAGCGAAGAATATACTGCTACTGAAACTAAGGATATTGAAATTGGTGCGCGTTTTTACGATGATGGTGATTTTGATGGTTCTGAAATTGTTTATATTGATAATTTGACCTTCACGGAGAAGGCTGGAACTACCCCAACAGATCCAGTTGAACCTACCGATCCAGTTACTACGATCCCTGTTGTTGCTCTTACCCCAGCTGAGATAGCGACATATTATAGTGCTGCAACGGACAAAACCGCTTTTGAGTTAAAAACTGCGCTTTATAATATCATTAAGGATCATACTGCGAAAAGCTACGGTGATTTATGGACCTTTATGAGTACTTACTCATTAGATATATATTATGAACAGGATGGTTCTATCTTAGATATGTACTCTGAAAACTCCTCTGCTTCAGATAGTTACAACTTCACGCCGGTAACTAAGCAATGCGGTAATTACAGCAGTGAAGGCGACTGTTATAACCGCGAACACTCTTTCCCAAAAAGCTGGTTTGACGATGCTTCTCCTATGTATACCGATGTTCATCATATTTTCGCAACTGATGGTAAGGTAAACAGTTACCGTAGTAACTATCCGTATGGTGAGGTTGGCACGGCCACTACCACATCAACAAACGGAAGCAAATTAGGTCCAGCAAGATCTGGCCTAGGCTATACAGGAACTGTCTTTGAACCGATCGATGAATTTAAAGGCGATTTTGCAAGAGCCCATTTTTATATGGCAACGCGTTATCAAGATATCGCAGGCTCATGGGCGCTCAACTCGGACAACGCTAATGCCGTGTTAGATGGTAGCGGTGATCAGGTGTTTGAACCTTGGGTCATTGCTATGTTAAAAACCTGGAGCACAAATGATCCGGTAAGCCAGAAAGAGATTGATCGTAATAATGCAGCAGCTCAGTATCAGGGTAACCGTAACCCTTTTGTTGATCATCCTGAATATGTAAATGAAATTTGGGCTGATTAATAGAGTCGGATAAAACATTGCCTTTTGCCTCAACAGGTAAAAGGCAATATTCACTACACCATTTCAATATTTATGATAGAAATAGCAAATCAGATCTAAAAAATAATATCAGCCCCCTTTTATGGAAAAAATCCCTTACTTCTTTACCTGTATTTATTTAAGTCGCTCACTTTAAAAAGCGTTACAATAGATTTTTTATTATTAGCTAATTGAGTTTATGACCCAACCTATTATTTGTCGCATCGCGCTGGCGATCCCACTGCATAAACAGTTCGATTATTTACTGCCCGGTTATCTGCTTAAAACAGATATAAATAACCTGGTTGGCTGTCGTGTGCGTGTTCCTTTTGGTGGAAAAAGGCAGATGATCGGGGTAATTTGCGAAGTGAACCCTCACTGCGATTATGCATTGGATAAGTTAAAAAATATCACCCAGTTAATTGATCAGACACCGTTATTAGATAGCAACCTCTGGTCGCTTTTGCGCTGGGCTGCTTTTTATTACCAGCACCCTTTTGGAGATGTATTTCAGCAGGCGATTCCAAGCCTATTGCGCCAGGGTAAAGAAGCAAACTTCAAGGGCTGTGAACATTGGCAACTGTCGGGAAACGACTTTAATTTAGATGATTTTAAAAACGCGAAAAAACAGCAACAGGCTCTCTCTTTGTTACAAGCATCTGCATTAGCTACAGAGCAGTTAAAAGCGCAGGATGTTAGCCGCCCGACACTGAAAACATTACAAGAAAAAGGTTTAATCGAAGCAGTTGAGTTACAACCAGATTGCAATCTAAACTGGTCAGACTCCTTTTCAGAAAGCACACAAAAACCAACATTAACTGCCGAACAGGCGATTGCGATTACCAGCGTTACCCAGCAAACTGATGCATTTAACTGTTTTTTATTGGAAGGTATTACTGGCAGTGGTAAAACCGAGGTTTATCTCAATATATTAAAACCTATTCTGCAAGCAGGTAAGCAAATATTAGTGATAGTGCCGGAAATTGGTTTGACCCCGCAAACCGTACAACGTTTTCAGGCGCGCTTTAATGTGCCCACTTACCTAAAGCACTCCGGGTTAAACTCGCGTGAACAGTTAGATACCTGGTTACATGCCAAGCAAGGTAGCGGAGCAATTATTATCGGCACGCGCAGTGCCGTTTTTAGTGATTTTAAAAACTTAGGGTTAATCATTATTGATGAAGAGCACGATGGCTCTTTTAAGCAGCAGGATGGTTTTCGTTATCATGCCCGGGACTTTGCCATAAAACGCGCATTTCAACAAAAGATCCCGATTGTTTTAGGCTCAGCAACCCCCTCTCTGGAAACCCTGCATAATGCCCTGCAGGGAAAATATCAGCACCTGCATCTCACGCAGCGTGCAGGTAATGCCAAACCACCGGCCAGCAGTTTGATTAATTTAGCCGGCTTACCGCTTAAATCAGGTTTATCACCACAACTGATTGAACTGATGGGAAAACACCTCGCTAAAAATAACCAGGTAATTCTGTTTTTAAATCGCCGCGGCTATGCACCAGTGTTGATGTGCCATGAATGTGGATGGCTGGTGAAATGCCCCCGCTGTGATGCATTTTATACATACCATAAATCCGCAAATTATCTGCATTGTCATCACTGTACCTCTACCCTGCCAGTACCTCATCAATGCCATGATTGTGGTTCAACGCAGTTAATCTCAACCGGGGTGGGCACAGAGCAGCTAGAAGAGACACTGAATACACTTTTCCCCGATCACCCGACGGTGCGAATTGATCGTGATAATACCCGTAAAAAAGAGAGCTTTAATCAGTATTTAAATGACATTAACAAGGGGAAATACAAGATTCTGCTCGGCACACAGATGCTTGCCAAGGGGCATCATTTTCCAGACGTTACTTTAGTGGCATTAATTGATGTTGATGGCGCACTCTTTTGTAATGATTACCGTGCCAGTGAACGATTAGCGCAGCTATTTACACAAGTAGCAGGCCGCGCGGGACGAGAAGAGAAAAAAGGGCAAGTTGTTTTACAAACGCACCATCCAGAGCACAGTTTACTGCAGGATCTTATCAATAATGGTTATTTGGAGTTTTCCAGAAATGCACTGCAGGAGCGAGTTTTAGCACAATTACCACCCAGTTCATTTCAAGCATTACTGCGCTGCGAATCCGATAATGCCACTCAAGCGGAGAACTTTCTCGGTTTGTGCAAACAGATACTGGCGCAGATCACTGCGGCGAATAAGATAAGCGAACGACTGCTTATTTTAGGGCCGATTCCCGCATCAATGGAGCGACGGGCGGGTAAATACCGCTTTCAACTACTGTTACAAAGTGAGCAACGCGCTTTGATTACGCAAACCCTGCAGCAGGCACTCAGCGATTTTGATAATCTCCCCGAAGGCCGTAAAGTGAGATGGTCGATAGACGTTGATCCTATCGATTTTGTATAAACTAGCCGAGTTGGTCGGTTTATTTATCAAAAGATCTGCCTTTACAGCCCTTTGCATAATGTTAATTGCCAGAAAAAGCATCAGACTCGAATCTAAGAACAAAGGCCTGTTATTCGCCCTATACTCCGCAAAGTAAAACTAATAAACTAAAGCGCTTACCCTAACCAAACAATAGGTTAAGGTTATTGGCATATACGCACACTTATAGTAAGGGATAGCATTCTTCATGGACACCTTTGTTCGATTCATCAAACTGTTAACTGCCTTAGGTTTGCTTGCCTTGGCTGCCGCCATCGTATTTTTTGCCTCTGAAATTCGCCAGTTTCGTCAGCAATTACCGGCACTACTTGAACAAATTGATGATACTGCTCAACGAGTCTCGCCGATTATCAATGAGGTTGCCGAGCTGAAACAGTTTGTACCGCAAATTATTGAACAAAGTAAAGGTTACCAGCAGCTGATACCTGAGGTATTAGCCAGAGTTGATATGATTAATCAGCAGGTGCCGATTATTATCAATGAAGTCTCAACGGTCACTCAATCTATTGAACCAATTTTAAAGCAGTCTGATGAGTGGCGAGCCGAGCTTCCGGCGCTGTTAAAGTTAGTTGATGAAACCAATCAAACTGTGCGCAGTACCAATAAAACAATAGCGGGTACTAACCAACAAATTGCTAATGCATTACCGCAAATCCCGTTGATCTTGGCTGAAAGTGAAGCATTGCGTATTGAGGTTCCAGAAATAATCGCTAAGGCGGAAGCGTTAGTGGGGCAGGCCGAACAAGTGGGCAAAGATGCGAGCAAAGGCATGCTAACTGGGTTTGTTGGCGGGATCCTTCATTCACCATTTGAATTGATAGGAAAAATCGGCAAAGACACGACCGAAATATTGCGCCTAAAGGATGCCAACAGCCTCTCGAACAAAGACCGGAAATTATATGGCGAAGCAATGGCGCGTTTAATGGAAAAACCTAAAATTGGCGCTAAACAGTCTTGGAGTAATGGTAAGTCGGGCAATAAGGGGATTATCACTATTAGCGAAGTGGCTCAACAAGGGAAAAATAAGTGCTACCAATTTGTTAGTGATTTCACCATCGCTAACGGAGATGACCAAGGCCACCATGAACTGACCACAGAGGCCTGCAGTAATGAGCATGCTAATGAGGGTAATGAGGGCCAGATCTTTAATTTTGGTAATGAGGACCAGATCTTTAATTTTGAATTTTGAATTTTCAGAAAACAGATAAAATCCACAGGCTCAAAATTAAAGACCTGCTCAGAATAACACGGGAAAAAGCGAGCGCGGGTATAACTTAAATTTTCACTGCTTGAGTCGCAATGGAATCCATACATAGCTTGGGGGCGTTTCCGTGTTAGCTTTCTAAGGCGCAAAGGGCACAAACCGACTTAGAACTTTTGCACTATTTGTCTGTTGAGATTACCCCATTTACGCTCGCTTTCTCCCAAGAGCGAGCAAAACAGACATTTTCCGTTGATGGAGTTTCAATGAATAACAATTCAACATCTGCATATTGTGCTGCCGTAGTTATGTCTAGATCTAATATGAGTTAGAACAGTGAGCAATGCAGAAGGTAATACCTGATCCCAAAATCACTTTCATCTTCAGCGCTTTATTTTTTTGTGTGATAAAATAGTGTCGTTTTCAATACCCAGCTGCTTTTAAAAGTCGTACATGGTGTTACTGTTTAGATCAAAGGAAGTTCACCAGTGAAATGTAATTTATTATTAGAATGGATCTAAAATGCTTGATCTAGATAACCGTACTCTACTAGTTGTAACGGCCCTGGTCTCGATTGGTTCTGCTGTGGCTTTGGTTTCTCTGTGGCGATCCCAGTCTCGGCGTAACGGCGCGGGTTTTTGGGCTTCGGGTATGTCCTGTGTTGCCGCCGCCAGTGTCTTAATCTCTGGGCGTGGAAATATTCCCGATTTCATCTCACTGGTTGTTGCTAATTCACTTTATGTGATCGGGTTTCTGCTTATCTTACGGGGAATTCGTGTTTTTACGAGTCGCCCTCCATTGTTGTTTCTTGATTTGGGGCTTCCCCCCATAACCGTCTCGCTTTTCTACTATTTTAACTATGTCGATCAAAATCTGAATATCAGAATAGTCGTCCTTTCCACCGCGTTCGTAATGATCTGCTTTGCCATTGTTCTAACCTTGGTACGTGATAAAAATACACCTTGGCGAACCGCTGGATTCGCCGTGGCTACTATTTACGGTTTGTTTGGTGTTTCTCATGGGGCACGGGGAGTAATAGCACTGCTGTCCCCATTCGAACATTCTTTTATGTATCCAAGCATTTCGTCGTCGTTAGTCTTTCTGGGGGGAATATTTATCCTGGGGGGAAGTACGATAACGCTTATCTTGCTGACTCACGCAGCCTTGGAATCGGAACTTCGAATTGTTTCCCTTGCAGTTAACCAGTCAGCTTCATCGATAATTATTACCGATACAAGCGGATCTATTGGATACGTCAATCCGGCCTTTACGGAAAAAACGGGGTATTCCTCGGAAGAACTCATTGGAAAAAATCCTCGTATTTTGCGTTCTGGCGAAACGAACCCTAAAGAGTACGCTGCTCTTTGGAATGCGCTGTCTGCTGGGGATACTTGGCGGGGGGAGTTTCATAACCGTAAAAAGAATGGTGAACTTTTTTGGGAGATTGCATCGATAGCACCAGTCAAACAAAGGAATGGAAAGATTAGCCATTATGTTGCGGTTAAAGAAGATATCACCGCCCTGAAGAATGCCGAGGAACGCATCCTCCATATGGCTAATCATGATGTTCTAACAGGACTACCTATGCGGCGGCTTTCTATGGATCGTCTGGTGAGCGCCTTGAAGATCGCGAGGCGGAACAAAACAAAGGTGGCAGTTCTGTTTGTTGATATTGATGGCTTTAAGACGGTTAATGATACTCTCGGGCATGATGCGGGTGATCATGTTCTAAAGGAAACGGCAGCTCGGCTTTGTTCCAGTGTTCGGGAGGTGGATACGGTCGCGCGTGTTGGCGGTGACGAATTCTGGATTCTACTTACGGACGTCCTCGACAAAGACTGTATTACGACTGTAGCGGAAAAGGTGATTAAAGCAGTGGCAGCTCCCTATAAACTTGAGAGCGTGGAGGTCAAAATTGGTGCCAGCGTTGGTATTGCTTTATATCCTGACCATGGAGTAAGTCCTCAGGAATTAGTCAAATTGGCAGACCAAGCGATGTACGAAATAAAACGCCAAGGAAAAAATAATTATGCCTTCGCAGATGCTATTACCGCACCGAATTTTACCGACATTATGTAACAACATATTGCATTAAACGCCAATTGAAGTGGCTAAGTAAATTTGTCTTCCTTTGAGAGGCATCATATAAAAATATAAGGCGCGATGCTCCGAAGCGCCTTATATTCCTCAATACAAAACAGAATCAATCGTCATCTATTTGTAGCATCATCTAAAAGTTTTTGTCCCCAAGCGCTCGGCAAAGAAATGCATAACTAATCATCTTTTCTTAATTTCTTGAACGAAAAAGGTAGATCGTACTATGCTCGTTTATTCCCGAAAGCGAGCATAGAAGTGGCCAAATAAATTTGGTCACTATTTTTATTTTGTAAGGCGCAATGGGGGCGAAAGCGCGTTAGCTCAAGCGCATGACTATTCAGGTAGACGTTACTGTGCTAAAGAACTTCGATTTTGTAAGCCATTGGAATTGAAAGCAACGCAATTATTGGACATTTAGATCAGCTTAATTGATCACTTATTTAGTATGATTGCTATAAATTGGCCTGGTGTGATCAGCATTACCACGCTGAGCGTGGGAACGAGACTCAAAAAAGATGCAAAAAAGGGAAGCTGAGCTTCCCTTGGGGATTTAATAAAACAAAGTACGGGTTAGCGTGTTGCCAGTTTCCAAGTCTTAAAACCACCGCTTAAATTTTTCACTTTATAACCTAAGTTAGTTAATAAACGTGATGCCACATGACCGCGTAAACCGACTTGACAGTAAATTAAGATCTCTTTACTTTTATCAAGCTTAGCCAAGTTAGCACGCAACTCATCCACAGGGATATTAACAGCCCCGTGGATCATGCCCATATTATCCACTTCAAATTCAGTGCGAACATCCACTAGTATTTGTTTATCAGAAAGCGACTCAAGCTCTTCACTATGG
This sequence comes from Psychromonas sp., assembly GCA_013619145.1. Taxonomy (GTDB): domain Bacteria; phylum Pseudomonadota; class Gammaproteobacteria; order Enterobacterales; family Psychromonadaceae; genus Psychromonas. The sequence goes on from JABXKR010000303.1 coordinate 8,057, forward strand.
AAAACAACCTCATCACCTTTCATCACATTAGATGCCACTAAACCCGCTTGGTTAACAACATCTCGGGCTGAGCCAAATGGTGGTGCATAACATAATTCTAAATCCTGCAGATCATAAACCGTTAAACCGGCACGCTGGGCAACAGAGATAATATCAATACGTTTATCAATACCGTCTTTACCAACCGCTTGTGCGCCTAATATCAGACCTGTTTCAGGATTAAACAGTAGTTTTAAGGTCACCGGATGCGCGCCAGGATAGTAACCAGCATGGCTTGCTGCATGCACATAGATTTTCTGATATGGCATTGCTTTACGTAGCAGTGTTTTTTCATTTAAACCAGTCGATGCAACCGCCAGATCAAATACTTTACAAATTGCCGTACCTTGGGTTTTTTTATACGTTTCCTTTGATCCAAAAATATTATTGGCTGCTAAACGTCCCTGACGGTTTGCAGGACCTGCTAATGGCGCTAATATCGCATCACCAGTTACAAATTCAGGATCTTCAATTGCATCACCTACCGCAAAAATTGCATCATCACTGGTCTGCATAAACTCATTCACTTTTATGCCACCTAGTTCGCCAATCTCTAAACCCGCTTGTTTTGCTAACGAAGTTTCCGGTTTAACCCCTACCGCCATAATTAACAGGTTAGTCTCTAAAAGCGAACCATCATTAAGTATTAATGTTAGTGATTTATCAGCTCCATCAGATGGGGCAACTTCCTGTAATGCTTTACCTAATTTTAATTCTACTTCATGCTGCTCAAGCTCATCATGCAAGGCATTAGCAATTTCGATATCAACAGGTGCCATCACTTGTGGTCCAAGTTCAACTATCGTTACCTTAATATTACGGTGACGCAGTGCTTCCGCCATCTCTAAACCGATAAAACCTCCACCACACACAGTTGCATGTTGCGGTTTATTAACTTCAATCGATGCAATAATCGCATCCATATCCGGCACATTACGTAATGTGTAGGTTAAATTGTTACGAATACCTGAAATTGGCGGTACAAATGGGCCTGCTCCCGGGCTTAAAATCAATGCGTCATAAGATTCTGTGTACTCTTTCTTAGTAGCAAGATCACGAACAATTACCGTTTGCGCTTGTTTATCTATTGATAAAACCTCATTCTGAACACGAATATCGACATTAAAGCGGTTTTTAAAACTTTCCGGTGTTTGTAATAACAACTTCTCTCTTAACTCAATTTCACCACCAATATGATATGGCAGGCCACAGTTAGCAAATGAGATATGCGGACCACGCTCAAATACAATAATTTCAGCATGCTCATCTAAACGTCGTGCCCTGGCTGCTGCCGATGCGCCGCCTGCAACACCGCCAATAATTAATATTTTTTTAGACATTGTTTTCCCCAAAGATTGTTACAAAAATATAAGGATCAAATAAAAATTGAAAATAGTAAAAACCAGTAACAATAATAGACTGTTACAGGGTTTTATTTATAAGTCGTAGAGAAGATATTATTTGTCTGAGTCAGATGACGCAGATTGACATCCGCATTTTTTCAAAAAAAACAGCGCAGGGCAGATCCCGGTAAAAGCACTCTGCAGCAAATTAGCGCCAACAAACACGGTTAACCACATAAATGCGGGGTGAACAAACTGCGTCAGTACCACTGAGAGTAATACCATTGATCCAGCTAACACTTTAATACCATTTTCAATTGTCATTTTTTACTGCCTTAAAAATTATGATTGATATATGAATCATATAATAACAACTAAATTAGATTGATAAATATCATTACTATCTGTAATATGCTCAATATTCAAATTGAGGGTGAAAAATGAACAATAAATTAGCAACAATCCATGACAAAGCAGCTGAAGTCAGTGAACTACTAAAATTAATGGCCCACGCAGATCGTATGGTTGTTTTATGCTTATTATCGACAGGTGAAATGGGCGTTTCTGAATTGCGCGAACATACTCAATTAAGTCAGTCAGCATTCTCTCAACACCTTGGTGTATTAAGAAAACATGAGCTGGTGAAAATAAGAAAAGAATCTCAGCAGGTATTCTATTCATTAGCAGATGGTCGAGTAAGTTTATTACTGGGCGCCCTACAGCAAGCTTTCTGTCCAGCAGAAGCCGCTGATAAATAGATACAAGAGCGCTTGATAAGTCAATCAAGCAGCACCCATTTTCATTAACTTTTGGAGTCCGCTATGGAAAACTTTACCCCGTGGTCAGCATTAGCGGGTGGCGCTTTGTTAGGTCTGTCAGCCAGTTTACTGATGTTATTTGCAGGCAAAATTGCTGGCATCAGTGGCATTATTGGCGGTTTATTAACCCCGCAGAAAGGTGAATTCAAATGGCGGCTTGCTTTTGCTGTCGGTATGGTTATCAGCCTGTTTATTTTAATACCATTTGCAATTGAACTACCTGAACTTGTCAACCAGCCTCCCGTATACATCGTTATTGCGGGGATATTAGTTGGCTTTGGTACTCGCCTCGCTAACGGCTGCACCAGTGGTCACGGTATTATCGGCATGGGCCGTTTTTCTAAGCGCTCCGTTGTTGCAACTTGTGTATTTATGACAGTCGCGGCATTTGTGGTATTGCTTCGCCAACAGTTTGGAGCTTTGTAATGTTAAAAGTAATTATCGCTTTAATTTCAGGCATCTTATTCGGTGCAGGCATGATTATCTCAGGTATGGTCTCCCCGACTAAAGTGATTGGCTTTTTAAATATTACCGGCAACTGGGATCCTAGCCTGGCTTTTGTGATGGGCGGCGCACTGGCGGTATTTACCCCTTTCTACCATCTGCTGATTAAAAAACGCAGCCATGCAATAAACGGTGAAAAATTCAGTTGCACAAGCAATACTAAAATTGATGGTCAATTAATCTCTGGTGCGGCTATTTTTGGCGCTGGTTGGGGAGTTGCAGGTTTTTGCCCAGGTCCGGCAATGGCAAGTCTTGCTGGTGGCTCATTAACTATTTTTATCTTTATATTAAGTATGCTGGCAGGCATTATCTTTGCTAAACAATATTTGCAAGGGCGTTTACCATTACCTTTTATGGGGCAACGCAAAAAAACTTGTACTATTTAAGTCATATTATCGAACCTTAATAAATTAGCTATCATAAGAATTGACTCAATAAGTAATTTGATAGCTATTACCTTTTTCCTATTTTCACTTCCCTTCTCTTTAAAATAAAAAAAATTACTCAATATTATTACCGTTTATCCTAGCTGATAGAGGGAAAAGAAATTATTCTTTCTAATGAGAAATCAGCACTAACAGTGCCATAAGCTTTACTGCTAAGCCGCTGAAAATTGCAGAAAACTGCATTTTTCAGCTGCTATATTAGATCTTTTTATAAACGCCTTACATCAGAAACATCTTTTAACTGTTTTAACTTGGTTAATAGTTTACTGATCTCTTCACTGTTATAAACTTCTAAGTTCATATCAATAATTGCAGATTGGTTTTTAATATTAGACATAGTATTAAGTCCCAATACATTTGCTTTTTCATTGGATAGTAGCGTTGTAATATCTTTTAATAATCCACTGCGATCCAGTGCTTCAACACGCAGCGTTAATGAATAACCTGAAGAGTGAGACTCCCCCCATGAAGCTTCAATAATTCGCTCAGGATGCGCATCGCGCAGATCCGCAAGTTGCTCACACTGCTTACGATGCACAGAAATTCCACGCCCTTGAGTTATATAACCTTCTATAGCCTCTCCCGGAATAGGCTGACAGCATCGCGCAATAGTGTGCATTAAATTACCCACGCCATCGATAATGATATTGTTGCCGACCGCTTTAGGTGTAAAACTATTTTTACGTTTCTCCAAGGCCTCAAGAGCGGCTAAGTCCTGCTGCTCCAATGTTTGCTGGTGATGGTGATTATCTAAAAAATGTACTAACTGGTTGATACGCAGATCACCATTACCTACCCCTGCAAAAATATCATCATCAGAGCTGACATTAAAACGTTCAATCGCAGGTGATACATCACTCAATTTCAGTTTTACTTTGCTTAGTTCAACTTCTAAGAGTTCTCGTCCGGCCTGCACATTTTTATCACGATCCTGTTTTCTAAACCAAGTTGCGACTTTATGTCTTGCACGCGGAGCATTGATATAGCCTAAATTTGGATTGAGCCAGTCTCGACTCGGGTTAGCTTCTTTTTGAGTTAGAATTTCAACTTGATCACCCGTTTTTAACTGATAAGTAAACGGCACAATATGGTTTGCTATTTTTGCGCCAATACAACGATGTCCAACCTGGCTATGAATATAATAAGCAAAATCAAGTGGTGTTGCCCCGGCTGGCAGATCAACAACCTCCCCTTTTGGGGTAAACACATACACGCGGTCATCAAATACCTGGCTGCGCACTTCATCAACCAAGTTATCAGTATCAGAAATATCTTCCTGCCATGCCAGAAGTTTACGTAGCCAAGCGATTTTCTCTTCATATCCCCCTGCGGCTTTACCACCAGCTGTGCCTTCTTTATATTTCCAATGTGCCGCCACACCCAGCTCTGCATCATCATGCATCTGTTGCGTACGGATTTGCACTTCAATCGCTTTACCTTCCGCCCCTAAAACAACGGTATGAATTGATTGATAGCCGTTAGGCTTAGGGTTGGCAATATAATCATCAAACTCACTTGGAATATGACGCCACTGGGTATGAATTGCACCTAATGCCGCATAACAATCCTGCAGTTTTTCAACCACAACACGCACTGCGCGCACATCATAAAGATCTTCAAACTGCAGATCTTTTTTCTGCATTTTCCGATAAATACTGTAGATATGTTTCGGGCGGCCATAAGCAGTGCCATTTACCTGCATCTCTTTAAGTGAATTTTTTACACAAGCAACAAACTCTTGAATATAATTTTCACGGTCGATACGTTTTTCATCGAGTTGTCTGGCTATTTTTTTATAGATTTCAGGCTGCAGGTAACGAAAGGAAAGATCTTCTAATTCCCACTTTAACTGGCCAATACCTAAGCGATTTGCAAGTGGCGCATAAATTGATGCTATTTCACGTGCCACCAGGACCTTTTTCTCATCATCTGCTCCTTTAACCTGGCGCAGAAAACAGATCCGCTCTGCAAGTTTAATCACCACCGCGCGCACATCTTCAACCATTGCCAATAACATATGACGCAAGTTATCCACTTGTGAGGCACTGATTTTTGATGAGCCCTGATTTTGCAGAGCACGAATACCTTCCATATCCGTAGCGCCCTTAACCAGTTTGGAGATGCGTTTAACCCACAATTGATCCACTTGCTCTTGGGTTAATATTTTATGATCCAGTAACGGAAAGATTAACGCGGCATTTAAGGTATCCATATCCATATTCAGGGTCACTAGAATTTCCACCATCTCGGTGCCCAGTTCTAATAAGGGTAATTGCTCAGGTTGCACGCATAAAGCAATAATCTTTTCATAATTATCTAATAAGTTTTTTTGATCCGAGTCACTTAACCCTAAGGTAGTCACCCACTTTTTAGGATCTTTTTGCGCTGTTTGGTAAAAATGCGTATCGCGAACTGAAACCATAAAAAAACTCCAAAACAAAAACAAAAACAAATACGATTAAAAGAAAAACGGATAAGCTATCAAGACAAAAGAATTTACTTTAAGTTCAAAGAGAAAGCGCGCAGTTGACAGCTCTTACAACAGTGAAATTAAAGCAAAGAAAAAAGCAGTTATCTGACAAACAGTGCCATCGATTCCATATGCCTTGTCTGCGGAAACATATCTAATAAACCTAATTTATCTAATTTATAACCATTTTCAAGCAGTAACTGACTATCTCGTGCTAACGTCACCGGATCACAAGAGACATAAACAATATGAGATGGTTTTAGCGATGTTATAAATTTCATGCAGTCAAATGCCCCCGCACGGGCGGGATCAAGCAACACTTTATTAAATTGTTGTGTTGCCCATACCTGCTTATCTACATCATCAGCACTTAAATCCGCTTGATAAAAAGTGGCATTATGCAGATTGTTAATAGCGGCATTCTCAGTGGCACGATCCACCATTTTTTGAATACCTTCAATACCAACCACAGAGGCAACTTTTTTCGCTATCGGCAAGGTGAAATTGCCTAAACCACAAAACAGATCTAAAACAACATCATCTTTTGTTAGCGCTAGCCAATTAAGTGCCTGTGCCACCATTTTCTGGTTAACATTACTGTTTACCTGTAAAAAATCTGTGGGGCTAAAATTAAGCGAACAATCCCACTCTGTTAACTGATAACTAAGCTGATCATTTCCGCTTAAACAAACGACAGAATGTCTAGAGTCTTGTGCGAAAAAGTTTAATTTATGACACTCGGAAAACTGCTCAATCAGTTGCAGATCTCTTTTAGGTAGGGCTTTAAGATGACGTAATAAAACCACCACACCTTGATCTGCATAGATAAGCTCAATATGCCCTAAATCCATTTTACTTTTAAGCGAATTTAATAACGTTTTTAACGGTAAAATTAAACATTCTAATTCCGGAATTAAAACCGGGCATACTTTTTGTTCAATAAGATCATTACTTAATGCGCGACGAAATCCCATTTTTAGCAGCTTTAACTTTTTATCAAACTGCAAACCCAAACGCGCGGTACGACGATAAGCCCAAGCTTTACCTGTAATAGGATTTTCAAGCTGTAAAGGTGCCTGTTTCGCAAAACGTTTAAATAACGAGATTAGCCCTGCCGATTTTATTTTTATCTGCTGCTCATGGTTCAGATGCTGTAAATGGCAACCACCACACTCATTATAATGAGGGCAACTTGCTTCAATACGCAGCTCACTAGCCAGGTTGATTTTTTTAATAAAACCTTTGCTATAACGTTTTTTACTTTCTAAAATTTGAATATCAAGAGATTCACCGCTAAGTCCGCCATCAATAAAAAGCGGTTTATTTTGAAAATAAGCGATACCACGACCTTGATGATCCAACTTTTCAACTTGTACATTTTTTAAAATGCGGTTTTTTGCACTATTTGTGCGCGATGCTTTAAAGAACTGAGCCATAAGTTATTCACAGGTGAGAGAAGCTATGCCATCATAGCCTTACAATTATCAATAATACCATTGTCACACAATACGAAATAAAATCATTCATTACCTCTTATTAATTTTTAGAAATATTACCTATGACAAAATACGGACTTCGTGCTCAAGTTATTGCCTATACGATTTTACCTACCATCATTATTGGCGGGTTATTAGCGAGTTACTTCTCTTTTCATCGTTATCAGCAAGCAAATGATTATTTGATTAATCGCGCCATTAATATTACCGAGCCTTTAGCGATCGCTAGTGAATATGGCATTTTAGATGAAACAAGAACCATCTTAAGACGTCTAATAAGCGCAACACATCGTAAGAACAGCCCGATGATTAAAAGCATCGCGATTTTTGATGCAAAAAACAAACTATTTGTGACCAGTAATTACCATCGAAATTTCCAGATGTTACGCATTAAAGATGGCCAAAAAATTCCAGAAATTACCCAAGTGACTCATTACAAAAATTCGATCATTATTCAAAGCCCAATTATCGATGAAACTAACTTTTTGGAATACCAATTAACTTTTGATCAGCCTCGACAAATTGTTGGTTATGTTGCGCTGGAGGTGAACAGTAATGAAGTTGAGTTATTACTGTATCGTGATACAGCCCTCTCCTTCTCTATTGTTTTATTAGGTATTTTAGGCAGTTTATATCTGGCTTTTAGACAAGCAAAACGGATAACAGCCCCTATTTCCGAAATGGCTTCCGTTGTTGAAAAAATTAGTCTCGGGCGCCTTAATTCCCGTGTTGAAGGGGAATATTCTGGCGAAATAGATCTTTTACAACAAGGTATTAATGAAATGGCGCTGGCAATGTCCAAGCACCATGAGGAGATGCAGGACAGTATCGACCTTGCCACCAGTGAGTTACGCGAAACATTGGATCAAATGGAAGTACAGAATATTGAGCTGGATATCACCAGAAAAGAAGCGCAGCAAGCAGCGCTGGTTAAATCTGAGTTCTTAGCCAATATGAGTCACGAATTGCGCACACCTTTAAATGGCGTAATCGGCTTTGCGAGGCAATTACTAAAAACACAGCTCACAGGCAACCAGGCCGATTACCTGCAAACCATTGAACGTTCAGCAGGTAATCTACTTAATATTATTAATGATATTCTCGATTTTTCTAAACTTGAAGCGGGAAAATTAACTCTTGAGCATATCCCATTTGATCTGCGCGACTGTATTGATGAGACCATGCACCTTCTTGCACCAAGCGCGCATGAAAAAGGGCTTGAGCTAAGTATGATGATTGACAGCGAAGTGCCACACGAGGTATTTGGTGATGCGATGCGTTTACAACAGATTCTAACCAATTTGATTGGCAATGCGATTAAATTTACACGACAGGGGAATATCGAAGTACAAATTCAGCGTATCAAAGAGATGCGCGAGGAGGATGATAAAGTCACATTAAAAATGATGATTTCAGATACCGGCATCGGCATTTCAGAGAAACAGCAAGCGCACCTGTTTGAAGCTTTTGGACAGGCTGATACCAGCATCACTCGCCAATATGGAGGCACAGGACTTGGACTTGTGATCACCCAGAAGCTGGTCAAACAGATGCATGGCAGCATTGACTTAGTATCGGTTCCAAAGCAAGGCTCAACTTTCTGGTTTACTATTGAAATAGAAAAAAATACCCGCAGCCCGCTTTCCTGCTTACCGATTGAAAGCCTGCAGCAGCAGTCTGTATTAGTTTATGAAAATAATGAGTATGCGGCACGAGCCTGCTCACAACTGCTTAACCAATGGAAAACGGAGCTGTCATTAGCAGAGACACAGCAGCAATGGGAAGGTTTGTTAAATAAACAGTATGACAATATAATCATCGGCTATAGCCATTGTGAAAACTTACAACCTCTTTTCAAACATATTGAGCAAGCTCGCCAATTTACAAACAATATAGTGGTATTGATCAACTCAAGTGATCCAAGTATTTATGAAACACTGATGGCAACGGGCATTAACCATTGCTTAAGCAAACCGATAAACCATAAAAACTTAGCCAATACGCTTATTTCAGATAAACCAGTGATCAGCGAATTAGGCCTGCAGCCACCTCAGGTAAGAAAAGATATCAATGTTATGGCCGTTGATGATAATCCTGCAAACCTAAAACTTATTTCAGCGATGTTAGCCGATAGAGTGCATCATGTAACAACATGTATTGATGGCCAACAAGCCGTTGAGCAAGCAAAAGAGCGACAATTTGATCTGATCTTTATGGATATTCAGATGCCAGTTTTAGATGGCATCAGTGCTTGTTTAGAGATCAAAGATAATATAACCAACAAAAACACACCGATAATTGCTGTCACCGCGCATGTATTACCCAGTGAAAAAGAGCAATTTTTACAGCAAGGCATGGATGATTGTTTAGCGAAGCCAATTGATGAAATCGCACTGCAACGAATTATTAATAAATGGACACAAGATAAACCCGTGCTAGAAAACATAACAACACAGGTAATAACAAACGAAAAACCAGCAGAAAGCAGTCCCTCGGCAAATAACCTCTCTTTTGATTGGCAGTTAGCCTTAAAACAGTCAGCGGGAAAAGAAGATCTCGCCAAAGAGATGCTGACCATGTTAATCAATGATTTTGCAACGATCAAAACAGAAGCAGATAAAGCGATAGCTGGCGAAATAGATAATGTTCACTTTGCACAAATCATTCATAAATTTCATGGTGGCTGCAGCTACAGTGGCGTACCTAAACTGAAAAAAATTGCAGGGCTGATTGAAAAAGAGTTAAAACGTGGAATCAGTCCCGATCTATTAGAGCCTGAGCTAGTAGAACTGCTAGATGAGTTAGATAATGTGCAACAAGAAGCGCAGCTTTATTTGACCTAAAGCCGGGCTTGTTGCCATCTTACTTATTTAAGCGCTTCAATTGATGCTGAATCGATATGTAACTGGCGGGTTGGGAATGCAAACTCAGCCTGCTGCTGCTCAACAATATTAGCAACTTTTAATAATACATCTTGTTTAATCTCATGGAACAAAACCCAGTTGGTGGTTTTGGTAAAAGTATAAATAAAGAAGTCTAATGAGCTGTTATTAAAATAGTTAAAATTAACAATTAAAGTCTGTTTCTGATCGATATCAGGATGCTGCTCTAACATCTCACGCACAGCTTTAATAATGCCTTCAATCAAGTGCACATCACAGTAACGCAAACCAAAAGTTTCTTTAATACGGCGATTACTCATCCGTGAAGGATTTTCCACAACAATCTGGGTAAACAGACTATTTGGCACATACAGCGGGCGTTTATCAAAAGTGCGAATTCTAGTAACACGCCAGCCTATTGATTCCACAGTCCCTTCTATTGATTTGTCAGGACTGCGGATCCAATCCCCAACTTTAAAGGGTTTATCCATATAAACCATCAATGCGCCAAACAGGTTGGAAAGCAGATCTTTAGCTGCCATACCAACAACTAACCCCCCCATACCACCAAAAGCAAGCACCCCGGAGATACTGACCCCCAATGTTTGAATGACCGACAATGAAATAATCACCATTACCGACAGTTTCGCTAATTTAGCAACGGCTGTTACCGTAGTAGTATCTTTTTCATCATGCTCAATAAAGGTCTGCTCAGCTTTATGCACTAAACGCCAGAATGCCCAGCCAATCAGTAACAAAATGGATATTTTTTGCACCAATGGCAGATAGTTTGAGATAAGTAACTGCTCACTTTCTGCAATAACTCGCAGCGCCATAGACACACCCATCAATGCTATTAACCAATTCATTGGCCGCCAGACGGAATACCAGAGGATGTCATCCCAGTGATTATCTGTTCGCTCGATAACGATTTGTGTTTTTTTAGTAAAAGCCCGCCACATTAACTGCAAGAGCAGGGTGAGCACTAAAACAACAATAAAATTTCCCACCCAATTACCAATATGCAATGAAACCAGTAACTGCTGCAAATAAAGCTCTACTTCTTCAATCATTCTCTACCTCTTACAAAAAAGCCACGCTTTGATATTATCAAATAGTGGCTTTTTATCTGCATACAATCTGAAAATTAACGTTATTCTTTAACATAAATCACTTTTATAGCTAAGCTCACTTTCCCCCTCTAAGCGTCTTAGAAACCTGTTTTTAAAAGATAGTATAACGCCTAGCCTTACATCACCAACAATGATGCTTTTGCTACCCGAGCAAAAGTAATGGTCAACGGATTTTCGAACTTTCTTTTATCGTTGTATAGTTTTCTAAAAATAAAGTTACGACATTTGGATCAAAATGCATTCCTGACTGCTCTCTAATATGTTCCAGCACCTTTTCTTCTGGCCATGCTGATTTATATATACGAGGATGAATAAGAGCATCCCATACATCAATAACAGCGAAAAATCTTGCTGCTATTGGTATTTCATTGCCTTTTACGCCTAGAGGGTAGCCCGTACCATCCCACTTCTCATGATGGGAATATGGAATGTCTATGCTAGGCCTTAGAAAGGCAATATTAGATAAAATATCATTTGCTATTTCTGGGTGCATTTTCATTTGCAGCCACTCTTTTTCATCTAGTTTTCCGGGCTTAATTAAAATGGCATCAGGTATACCAATTTTGCCTATATCGTGAAGTATTGCTCCACGCTCGATGATCTTAAGTTCTTCTTCGTCAGTAATGCCCGACAGTTTTGCTAGCTCAATGGTCATTTTGGTCACACGTTCAGTATGATCTTTCGTTTCCCTATGACGAAGATCCATAACATGGATCCATCCGCTAATAGTTTGTTCGTAACTCTCAACTAATTTACTGTTTACTTCTTTTTTTGCATTAACATCTTTTCTAATAAGAAAGAATAAAAGCAGCCCAGTAATTACAATAAAAAACCATCCTTTAATGTTCTGTGCAAAAGTAATATATTCTTTATGCTGAAACAAATTATCTACGACTAAGTCAGAAAAAAATATCCATAACGTTCCTAGCAGCAGATATATCAATACGATTCGATAGTGTGGTTTTAGATTCATTTAACTTCCAGCGAAATATATTAGAATGCATTCTTTAATATGCACACAAAGCCTATTCAATAAAGGTTCTTTTATAAAAAAATTAATATTCTTAAGCGTACGCAGATCATGTTAAGTGTAACTGTTTGATATTAACTTTACGCTGTGGCTAGCATCGGTATTTATATGGATTATTCCAAATAAATAAGTAAAACAGTAAGGCGCAGTGTCCCCAACGAGTTAAAACAGTTCCTACAAAAGAATACCCGTAAAACAAAAAACGCTGTTTAGGGTTAACCTAAACAGCGTTTTAATAATCATAAGAGTAGTCTCTGTTTCATTACTTACAAATGAGTATTATTATTCTTTCACATAAACAGTGTTAGGGTGATCATCCCAGTCATCATCATCATCATCATCATCAGTATCAACGTAATTTTCATTAACGTCATCCATTGCTGATTCATGATAATCATCCCACTGGAATTCAACTTGTTCACGTTGCTCTTCAGCAGTGAATTCTTGCGGTAACTCTTCCAAGTAATCAACCACATTTTGACAAACGTCTTGTGTGCCTGTTTTTGAGATAGCCGCAACTTTATAAACGGGTCCATCCCACTCAAGTGCATCCTGCACTCGCTGCATAACTTCTTGTGCTTCATCTTCTAATAGAAGATCGGTTTTATTGAAGATTAACCAACGTGGTTTAGATGCCAATTTAGGACTGTGCTTAGCTAATTCATCAATAATAACCACTGCATTTTCAGCTGGATCTGAGCCATCAGCAGGCAGTAAATCCACCATATGTAACAGCACTCGACAACGCTCTAAATGGCGTAAGAAACGTGTACCAAGACCCGCTCCATCAGATGCCCCTTCAATCAAGCCTGGAATATCTGCAATCACAAAACTACGTCCATGCCCCATGCTCACCACACCTAGATTTGGAATCAAGGTGGTAAACGGGTAATCAGCTACTTTTGGTTTTGCAGCAGAAACGCTGCGGATAAAAGTAGATTTACCAGCATTAGGCAGACCTAACATCCCCACATCGGCAAGTAATAATAACTCTAAAAGCAGGTTACGTACTTCACCCGGTGTGCCATCTGTTTTTTGGCGAGGTGCACGGTTAGTACTGGTTTTAAAGCGCGCATTACCTAGACCGTGGAAACCACCTTTGGCTACCATCAGTTTTTCTCCGTCCTTGGTTAAATCACCAAGTACTTCACCAGTATCATCATCACGACAACGTGTACCAACGGGTACTTTAATGATTTTATCTGCACCACGTGAACCGGTACAGTCACGTGTCTGACCATTTTCGCCACGCTCTGCATTATAAAAACGCACAAAACGGAAATCGACGAGTGTATTTAGGTTTTCATCGGCTTCAAGATAAACATCACCACCATCACCACCATCACCGCCGTTAGGGCCACCACGAGGGATATATTTTTCTGTACGGAAGCCGATAACGCCGTTGCCACCGTCTCCAGCATCAACCTTTATTTTTGCTTCATCAACAAACTTCATTACAACCTCCAAGAAAACAATATGCCTACCTCAAATAGGCAAACCTTTAATACCAATGATTATACTCATTTCTATTGATCATAGATCACATTTTTTATGACAAATAGAAATGAATAGCTAAAAAAAAAGCCCCGCATCAGCGAGGCTTTTTCTAATTCTGAGTCGAAACTGATTATTCAGCTACGATACTAACGAATTTACGGTTTTTAGGACCTTTCTGTTCGAATTTAACTACACCAGTAGCTTTAGCGAATAGAGTATGATCTTTACCAAGACCTACGTTAGTGCCAGCGTGGAATTTAGTACCACGTTGACGAACAAGGATATTACCAGCTAGAACTGATTCGCCACCAAAACGTTTAACACCTAGGCGTTTACTTTCTGAATCGCGACCGTTATTAGTACTACCACCAGCTTTTTTATGTGCCATTTTTAATAACTCCTAATTAAGCGTTAATTGCAGTAATTTTAACTTCAGTAAACCACTGACGATGACCCGCTTGTTTACGCGAATGCTTACGACGGCGGAACTTAACGATTGTTACTTTCTTGCCACGACCGTGAGCTACTACTTCAGCAGTAACTTTACTTCCTTCAACGTATGGAACACCAACTTTAACGTCTTCTGCATTTGCTACTAAAAGAACTTTATCAAATTCTACAGTTGCACCAGCTTCAACATCTAGTTTTTCCAAACGAAGAGTTTGTTCAACAGCAACACGGTGTTGCTTGCCACCACTCTGGATAACAGCGTACATGTTTATTACTCCGTTCAGGCGTCTCGTGCTATTTCATTAGAAACTTGGCACCGAGAGCACACTTATTAATCACAATGGTGGCGGAGTCTACGGCAAATTAGAGACATTGGCAATCATATTTACTAAAAACATGACAATTATATTAACGATTAAATTCAGCTTCAAAAGACAAAAAAATGCAAGATACAAATGCCATTGAATATCATAAGGTTAGCTGCGCGCACCATGCTAGTATAGCGAATGTAATAAAGAAAAATTTAGTTACACAATTTGACTGTAACAGAGTTGAGATAAAGCGAATAAACGGCAATAATAAAGCCTCTTTTTTAAGTGCTAAAATTCGGAACTTCAAGACCATGGATATAAAAAAAATTCAGCAGATATCGATAACTGAAATGCAGCAAGTTAATGCACTGATCACCGAGCAATTAAACTCTGATGTCGCATTAATTAATCAACTCGGTTTTTATATTATTAATAGTGGCGGTAAACGTATTCGTCCATTAATAACTGTCTTGGCAGCCAAAGCACTCAATGTTCATGATACTAAAATCACTAAACTCGCTGCGATTATTGAATTTATCCATACTGCAACCCTGTTACACGATGATGTTGTAGATGAATCTGATCTGCGTCGTGGTAAAAAAACTGCAAATGCACTATTTGGTAATGCGGCTAGCGTTTTAGTTGGAGACTTCTTACATACACGCTCATTTCAGATGATGACGGAACTGCAGAACTTAAAAGTATTGAATGTTTTATCTTCTGCAACAAATGTGATTGCGGAAGGTGAAGTTTTACAGCTGATGAACTGCAACGATCCTGATACCACAGAAAAAAGTTATATGGATGTTATCTACTTTAAAACAGCCAAACTGTTTGAAGCAACAAGCCAACTGGTTGCGGTATTAGGAGAACAGTCGCAGGAAATAGAGACTGCATTGCTTAATTACGGTAAATACTTAGGCACAGCTTTCCA
Organism: Psychromonas sp.; assembly: GCA_013619145.1. GTDB lineage: Bacteria > Pseudomonadota > Gammaproteobacteria > Enterobacterales > Psychromonadaceae > Psychromonas. Next base: position 23,410 of record JABXKR010000303.1, read on the forward strand.
ATTAACCGATGATGTAATGGACTACAGCTCAAACGCACAAGAAATGGGTAAAAACACCGGTGATGACTTAGCAGAAGGCAAGCCTACCCTGCCTTTGCTTTACGCAATGCAACATGGCAATGAAAAGCAAATAGCACTGATTCGAGAAGCAATCGAAAAAACCAATGGCATGGAGCACTTTGATGAGATCATGCAAGCTCTGCATGAAACAAAGGCATTAGAATACACAAAACAGCGCGCTATTGAAGAAGCAGACAAAGCAATTGATGCATTGGCTGTAATTCCTGAGAGTGAATATAAACAAGCTTTAATTAGCTTGGCACATCTGGCAGCGGATCGAAAATCTTAAATTTTAATAAACAAAGCCTTTAACACTGGAGAGGGATTAAAGGCTTTTGTTTTACGACCTACAACACGTTATATTAATGATCTTCAATCAGTAAAACACGACACTCATAAGGTCTTAGTTTTATTACCCGTTGAGGTTTATCAGTTAATAACTCAGGGTAATTACCCAGAATATATTTTCCTTGTTCGATAACTAAATTCATTGGCAGTTCATATTCAACCGGCTCGCCATAATAGTTATTAATACAGATAAGCGTTTGCTCTTCACTGCGTCGCTGATAACAAAATAGTTGAGAATGTTCTGGTGCTAAATCGGTATAATCCCCAGTAGTGATCACTTCCACTTCTTTACGGAGCTCTATTAAACGTTTGTAATAATAAAAAACTGAATTTTCATCTTCAAGCGCCTGCTGCACATTTACCTGTTTATAATTATTAGCCACCTCCAGCCAGGGGATACCTTTTGTAAAACCTCCGTGTGGCGCACTGCTCCACTGTACAGGCGATCGCGAATTGTCACGTGATTTCTGGGCAAGAATAGCCAGCACATCCTCTTCACTTTTACCTTGCTGATTAAGCATGATCTCATACATATTCGTACTTTCCAGATCGCGGTATTGTTCAATTGACGTATAGCCAGGATTGGTCATTCCAATCTCTTCACCTTGATAAACATAAGGTGTACCCTGCATCATATGAACAGAGGTTGCCAACATTTTAGCGGATTCAACACGATACTCCTGATCATTGCCTAAACGGCTAACGATGCGCGGCTGATCATGGTTACACCAGAACAGTGCAGACCATCCTTTACCGGACATGCCTTGCTGCCAATGATTAAAAATTGTTTTCAATTGTAAAAAATCAAATGGCGCCTGCGTCCATTTTTCACCATTTACATAATCGACTTTTAAATGGTGAAAATTGAACACCATAGACAGTTCTTTTGAATCCAGTGCTGAATATTGCTGACACTGTTCAAGTGTGGTGGAAGACATCTCTCCAACCGTTACTGAGCCATATTTATTAAACACAGCGTCACTTATCTCTCGCAGGTATTCATGCACACGAGGTCCGTCTGTATAAAAACGGCGCCCGTCACCTTGATAGTCATTTTGATAATCTTGCTGTTTCGAGATCAGGTTAATGACATCAAGACGGAAACCATCAACTCCTTTTTCGGCCCAGAAGCTGATGATATCTTTTACTTCGTCACGAACTTTTGGGTTTTCCCAGTTTAAATCAGCTTGTTCTTTAGCAAAAAGATGCAGGTAATATTGGTCAGTTTTCTCATCTAACTCCCATGCATTACCACCAAACTTTGACTCCCAGTTGGTCGGCGCTTGACCATTGACAGGATCTTTCCAGATATAATAATCTCGATATTCACTTTCTTTATTGCCCAGAGCAGATTGGAACCATTTATGCTCTGTTGAAGTATGATTAACCACGATATCGAGAATAATGCGGATCCCTTTTTGATGTGCCATTTCCAGCAGCAGATCAAAATCAGCCATGCAGCCGAAATCGGGATTAACATTGTAATAATCGGAAATATCATAACCATTATCAATCATTGGTGATTGATAGATTGGGGTAAGCCAAATGGCATCAATACCCAAGGTTTTAAGATAATCGAGTTTAGATATAATACCTTTAATATCTCCGGTTCCTTTATTACCGCTGTCACAAAAACTTTTAGGATAAATCTGATAAATAGTCGCTGTGCGCCACCATTCTTTCTCTATTTTATTCATATATATTAACTCTTAGGTTTCTTCGATTCATAAAACCGTTGAGTACAACTTATTACTCAACGGCTAATATCTTTTTATTGATAGTTAGTAAATTAGTTCTTAATTACAGCTTCTACCTCATCTTCAATTAACTCAACTTCCTCAAGATTACCTTTCTTATGAGCGCGTTTATAAAGTATAAGTGTTAAAACAATTGGCACTGCTACAGCGACTAACATAGCCAGTGCATACACCGCCCAATATTGCGGCTGAATCGATAATATACCCGGCAATCCACCAACACCGATCCCGTTCGCCATCACACCTGCAATACCACAAATAGCAGCTGCAAGTGCAGAGCCGATCATTGCGCATAACATAGGGAATTTATATTTCAAGTTGATACCGTACATAGCGGGCTCTGTCACGCCTAAAAACGCCGATATTGCAGCGGGTACCGAGATTTCACGTTCATTATGTTTTTTACTAATCCAGATAATACCGACAACAGCTGAAGCTTGCGCAATATTTGACAGTGCAATTAGCGGCCAGATTGGTGTTCCCCCAATATCCTGCATTAATTGCAAATCAACCGCATTGGTTGTGTGATGAATACCGGTAATAACCAATGGTGCGTAAAAGAAACCAAAAACCATCGAACCTAGCACAGCAAAATCACCTGTCATGGCAACCTTAGCGGCATAACCAACACCATTACCAATTTCACGTCCGATTGGACCAATGATCGAATGCGCCAAAACAACCGCGACCAACAAGGAAATAAAAGGCACAATAACGAGATATAAATAGGCAGGAATAATACGTTTCAAATTCGTTTCAATCATCGCCAAAGCAAGCCCGGCTAAAATAGCTGGAATAACTTGTGCCTGATAACCCACTTTTTCCATAACGAAGAAGCCAAAATCCCAAACATCTGGAATTTGCGAACCAATGCCGTAAGCATTCATCAATTGTGGTGAAACCAGCGTTATACCCAACACAATACCAAGAATCGGTGTGCCCCCCAGTTTTCTTACCGTTGCCCAACAGACACCAACAGGCAAAAAGTGGAAGATAGCTTCGCCAAGTATCCAAAGGAAAGAGTGGACCGTTGCCCAAAACTGGCTGATTTCAACCAAGGTTTTGCCATCGAACATACGGATATCACCGATAACATTTCGAAATCCGAGAATCAAACCACCCGTAATAATTGCCGGTAAAAGAGGTACAAAAATTTCCGCCATATGAGAGATGCCGCGCTCAAGCAGATTCATATTCTGTCGTGCAGCTGCTTTTGTCGCTTCTTTATCGGCCCCGCCGCCACCTGTTATCTTCGTTAACATTTTATGGACTTCATCAACTTCAGTTCCAATCACGATTTGAAACTGCCCCGCATTGGTAAAACAGCCTTTTACCATGGGAATCTTTTCAATTTCTTTAATGCTTGCTAATTCAGGATGTTCTAAGGCAAAGCGTAAGCGCGTTAAGCAATGGCTCACGCTTGCAATATTGCCCTCCCCCCCGATAAGTTCAATCAAACGTTCAACTTGTTTCTGATCAATTTTGCTCATTTCATTATCCCTTCTGTTGTGAGAGTTAATCAATGGGACCGCTCCCATAAAGGTTATAATAGCAGAAAACCTACCCATTGAAATGGGAGCGCTCCCATTTTGAGGTTAAAATCACGAAATGGGAATTGTCATACTGCTAGTAAGGTTAGAACAAAAGTGTAGATTCACCATGCTTTGCTTAATAAATTAACGGGTTATAGATGCTTTCTGTGTTAAATGTGTCACTTCATATTTACCTTGCAACTGCTGGATAAGTAAGTGAGCAGAGGTCTTACCAGCTGAATAATAACCGGGATCGATACTGAATGTATTAGGAAAAATAAATGCTAACAAATCTGTTGCTCCCACACCTGAAACCAATACATCACTGCGATTAAGCACTTGTAAACGTTTAGCAACCCCCATCGCCAAAGTATCACTGGCGCAAACAATCGCTTGAGTTTCAGCAGTCAAGACCAGATCAGTAAGCTCATAAGCGCTTTTATGACTAAGCTCCCCGGTTTGAAAGTTAGGTTTTAGATTTGCACATTTACAATATTCCAAATATGCATTAAGGCGTATTAAACCGGTCGTTTTATCTTTAGGATCTACGCCAATATAACTGATATGTTGTTTTCCTAGCTCTTGAATATGAGCCATTGCCTGTTCAATAATGCCATAATTATCATAACCAACGGATGAAACATTCTCACTATCAACAGCAATAACAACGGCTTTATGCGCTAACTTTTCAATTGCGGACAGATCACATCCAGTAAAGCCAAATAAGATCACGCCATCAACATTGCGCTTTTGAAGTACTGCTAGATGTTCATTTGTTTTTGCGGCGCTAAATTGTCCTTCCATAATCAGAGCATCATAACCGGCAGCATAAATAACTTCTAGAATACCACTTATGACTTTATTTTCAGATGCAGAATCCAGACGAGATAAAATAATTCCGACAACCTTGGCACTCCCCCCGCCCATAACTTGAGCCGACTTCGATGGCACAAAACCAGACTCTTGAATAACCCGCTTAACTTTTTCTCTAGTGGAAGCTTTTACTTTGGGATGATGAGTCAATACACGGGAAACTGTCGATTTTCCAACGCCAGCTAGCTTTGCAATATCAAGAATGGTGAGTTTTTTTGTCATAAATTTATTCGGCCTGAAGGATACTTGTTTATTATCGCTGTAAGGGGGCATATTTCCATTATTTTTATTGCCGCCATTTAATAGTACAGATCTAAAAAAGCTTATCACTTTGCAATGATAAGCACTTTTATTAATATTGATCGCCAAACATTGTCTGCATTACAAATTTTCGAACAACAAAACTCGGCCCTATAAGGTTATCCCTCACTTTTTGTAAAGAGTGAAGTGGAGGGTGAGAGCAATTATCGTCAAGATGCAGATTCCTGCATCTTGAACTGGCTTGGGTATAACCCTGCTTATAAAATCAACTTCTAATCACAATTATTTAATAGATCCTAACTCTTGACGAAGATAAACACTTGCACCCAATAATCCAGGATTATCATGAGTTATTAAAAAAGTTGGAATGGATGAAAGGTAAGCTTTAAAGCGCCCTTTCTCTTCAAAGAAACTTCTGAACTCGCTAGATTGGAAGAAATCAACAAAGCGCGGCACAATACCACCTGCGATATAAACACCACCAGTACAGGCGAGATTCAACGCAAGGTTACCTGCAAAACTCCCCATTACTTGGCAGAAAATTTCCAGACTTCTGCGCGCGATATCACAGCTACCATCTAGTGCGGCCTTAGATACATCTTTAGGTTGGTCAAAGTTAGCTTGCTGCTGAGATAAAGTACAAAGACTTTGGTATACATTAACTAAACCTTGCCCGGACAAAATTCGCTCTGCGGAAACGTGGCCGAACTGCTCTTGTAAAAAGAATAAAACATCAGCTTGTTCACGTGTATTAGGAGTAAAGCTTACATGTCCACCTTCACCATCTAAACTTATCCATTTACCCGCCGATTTAACAATATGTGAAACACCGAGCCCCGTTCCCGGACCAAATACTGCTGTTACACCATCATTTTGAGCTTCACCACCACCAATTTGTATTTTTTCTTCTTGAGAAACAAATGGCACAGCTAATGAAATTGCAGTGTAGTCATTAATCACATATAAAGATTCTAACTTTAATTTCTCTTTAAGTGCTTGCTTAGAAAACTCCCAACTTAAATTTGTCATCACGACATGATCATCTTCAACTGGACAGGCAATAGCAACACAAAGATGTTTAACTTCACCCTGCAATGTTACAAAGTATTGAACAAGTGCAGCATCAAGTGTTACAAATTCTGCACAAGCAAATTCTCTTAATTTACTTAACTCCCCGGTTTCAAGATCACAAACAGCAAGTCGGATATTTGTACCACCAACATCAGCAACAACAGATAACATTTTTTTTCCCCTAAAATAATTGAAAGTAAAGCATAAATTTCACATAACACACCCTTACCGCGTTTATTTCTGAATTTATACCCAAAGCATTTCAAGATGCAGATTCAGAGCTTCGCCGGATGCTAGAACAAGGCGTAACATGATGAGAATGGTATTCCCTTTTCAAGCGTTGCAACGCAGTACTAGCTTTCGGGCAAAACTCCGAAGGGCAAGCCGATAAACGATGTTCTTCGTTGTTAGAAGGCTTTGATTTAGAATGCTAGATCATCAACCTTCAGCCTAGAATCTCATCATTTATCGGCTGGCTGATTCCTGCATCTTAATGTGGCTTGGGTATATATCTTCACGTAGTTTGGTATATTAACTATTGGACACTATTTAATTAATAAAAAACCGTTGAGTACAACTTAATACTCAACGGTTAATTTCATTTTATTGATAATTAGTTAGTTACAGGTTGTAACTCATCATCAATTATATCAGCTTGCTCAAGCTCACCTTTTTTCTCGGCGCGCTTATGAAGTATAACTGTTAATACGATTGGCACTGCGATTGCCGCCAACATAGCCAGTGCATACACTGCCCAGTATTGTGGTTGAATCGATAAGATACCTGGTAATCCACCTACTCCGATCCCGTTCGCCATAACACCCGCCATCCCACAAATACCAGCTGCAACTGCAGAGCCGATCATTGCGCATAACATAGGGAATTTATATTTTAAGTTAATACCGTACATAGCTGGCTCAGTTACACCTAAGTAAGCAGAGATTGCTGCAGGTACTGAGATTTCACGTTCGTTATGTTTTTTACTAATCCACATGATACCAACAACAGCTGAAGCTTGTGCAATATTAGATAAGGCAATTAGCGGCCAGATTGGTGTGCCACCCATATCCTGCATTAACTGCAAATCAACCGCATTTGTCGTGTGGTGAATACCGGTAATAACCAATGGCGCATAGAAGAAACCAAAGACCATCGAACCTAACACGGCAAAATCACCCGTCATTGCAACTTTAGCGGCATAACCAACACCATTACCGATTTCACGTCCTAATGGACCGATAATCGAATGCGCTAGTACAACAGCAATAATAATTGACACAAATGGCACAATTACTAAATACAAGTATGCAGGAATAATGCGTTTAAGATTTGTTTCAATTATCGCCAATGCCAGACCAGCTAAGATAGCCGGGATAACTTGCGCCTGATAACCGACTTTCTCCATCGCGAAGAAACCAAAGTCCCAAACATCTGGCGTTCCCGAACCAATGCCGTAAGCATTCATCAATTGTGGCGAAACCAATGTAATACCCAGCACAATACCGAGAATCGGTGTACCTCCCAGTTTTTTCACTGTCGCCCAACAAACACCAACTGGCAGGAAGTGGAAGAT
>JABXKR010000193.1 GCA_013619145.1 Psychromonas sp.
CTGCTGAAGGTGTGGATTACCACGTTACTTCATCTAAAGAAGCGCAAGCTGCTGAAGATGCATCTGACTCTAAAGCGGAAGGGCCTTCTCGTCGTAAGAAGAAGAAAAAAGCTGCAGCACCTGTACAGGCACCGCAAGGTCGCCGTGGTCGCCGTGGTAAAAAAGCAAACGTTGCAACACCTTCTGCACTGCAACAAGCATTTGAAAAACCAGCGGCACCTGTTGAACGTGATGTGAAAATTGGTGAAACAATCTCAGTTGCTGAACTGGCTAATAAAATGGCTGTTAAAGCGACTGAAGTTATTAAAGTAATGATGAAAATGGGCGCGATGGCGACTATTAACCAAGTGATTGACCAGGAAACGGCAACTATCGTTGCAGAAGAGATGGGCCACAAGGTTATTATTACTAAAGAAAATGAATTGGAAGAAGCGGTACTAGCTGAAGCCCAAGAAGGTGGTGATAAAACTTCACGTGCACCTGTTGTTACTATCATGGGACACGTTGATCATGGTAAAACATCATTACTAGATTACATTCGTCGTGCAAAAGTTGCTGATGGTGAAGCCGGTGGTATTACTCAGCATATCGGTGCTTACCATGTAGATACCCCTAAAGGCATGGTCTCATTCCTGGATACTCCGGGACACGCGGCGTTTACATCAATGCGTTCTCGTGGTGCTAAAGCGACAGATATCGTGGTACTGGTTGTTGCTGCCGATGATGGTGTAATGCCGCAAACAATTGAAGCGATTCAGCATGCTAAAGCTGCTGGCGTTCCATTGATTGTTGCGGTAAACAAAATTGATAAAGAAGGCGCTGATTTAGACCGTGTTAAAACTGAGCTTTCTCAGCATGACATTATTTCTGAAGAGTGGGGCGGTGAGAATATCTTCGCGTACGTTTCAGCTAAAGTAGGTACTGGTGTCCAAGAATTACTTGACAGTATCCTTCTACAATCTGAAATGCTTGATTTAGAGGCTGTTGCTACAGGCCCTGCATCAGGTGTAGTAATCGAGTCTCGCCTTGATAAAGGTCGTGGTCCGGTTGCTTCTATCCTTGTACAGCAAGGTGAACTGAAGCAGGGTGATATCGTACTTTGTGGTCTTGAATACGGCCGTGTTCGTGCGATGCGTGATGAAGATGGTAAACCGATTGATACTGCTGGTCCTTCTATTCCTGTAGAAGTACTAGGTTTATCTGGTGTACCGCAGGCGGGTGATGAAGCTACCGTTGTTAAAGATGAGAAAAAAGCACGTGAAGTTGCTTTATACCGTCAGGGTAAATTCCGTGATATCAAACTTGCTCGTCAGCAGAAAGCGAAACTTGATAATATGTTTGCCAACATGGAAGCAGGTGAAGTTTCTGAACTTAACATCGTACTTAAAGCTGATGTACAAGGTTCACTTGAAGCAATCTGTGATTCACTAAACAAACTTTCTACAGATGAAGTTAAAGTTAATATCATCATCCGTGGTGTAGGTGGTATTACTGAAACTGATGCATCTCTTGCTTCAGCTTCCGGCGCAATCGTTATCGGCTTTAATGTACGTGCCGATGCATCTGCGCGTAAACTTATTGATAACGAAGCGGTTGATCTGCATTACTACAGCATCATTTATGATTTAATCGATGAAGTTCGTGCGGCAATGGGCGGTTTATTATCACCTGAGTTCAAACAAGAGATCACAGGTATTGCTGATGTACGTGAAGTATTTAAATCACCAAAAATCGGCGCAATTGCAGGTTGTATGGTCACTGAAGGTAAGATCAAACGTAATAACCCGATCCGTGTATTACGTGAAAACGTGGTTATATACGAAGGTGTACTTGAATCTCTACGCCGCTTTAAAGATGATGCAGAAGAAGTACGTAACGGTATGGAATGTGGTATCGGTGTTAAGAACTACAACGATGTACGCGTAGGCGACCAAATCGAAGTATTTGAAATTATTGAAGTTAAACGTACTTTATAATTTTAGATTCGCTTTTTATTAAAGAATGGAGGCTATAGCCTCCATTCTCATTTATAAAGAATAAGCATCAGTCATCTGATGAAGGAGTAAAAAAATGGCGAAAGAATATAGCCGTACTTCCCGTGTATCGCAGCAGGTTCAAAAAGAACTGGCGCGTATACTGCAGCAGGAAGTAAAAGATCCGCGTATCGGCATGGTGACGATTTCAGGTGTTGATATCACTCGTGATCTTGCTTACGCAAAAGTATTTGTTACCTTTTTAACCATTGGCGACCAGACTAATGATGAATCGCTTGAAGGACTTAACGCCGCATCGGGATATATCCGCAGGCTATTAGGTAAAGCGATGCGTTTACGTATTGTACCGGAAGTGCGTTTCTGTTTTGATGAAACATTAACAGAAGGTCTGCGTATTTCTGAGCTGGTAAGCAGTGCAGTAAAAGTTGATAAGAGTAAATTGGAAGAATCTGATCGCAGCGACGAGGACGAAGAGTAATGGCAAGACGAGGAAAGGGGCGTTCAATAAACGGTATCGTTTTATTGGACAAACCAACAGATATCAGCTCAAACCATGCATTACAACGTGTTAAACGTATTTTCTTTGCTAACAAAGCAGGGCATACCGGCGCGTTAGATCCACTTGCAACTGGTATGTTGCCTGTCTGTTTAGGTGAAGCTACCAAATTTTCTCAGTTTTTACTCGATTCCGATAAACGTTATACCGTAACGGCAACATTAGGTGTGCGCACAACAACCAGTGACTCACAAGGTGATGTGGTTGAGCAGCGGGAAGTTGCTGTTACTCAGCAGCAACTTGATGATGCACTTGATACATTCCGTGGCGATATCATGCAAGTGCCTTCGATGTTTTCCGCATTAAAACATAAAGGCCAACCCCTTTATAAATATGCGCGTGAAGGCATTACTATTGAACGTGAGGCACGTCCGATCACTGTTTATGAAATCAATCAATTACGTTTTGAAGATAATGAAGTTGATCTGGATATTCACGTTAGTAAAGGGACTTATATCCGTACTATCGTTGATGATCTGGGCGAGTTATTAGGTTGTGGTGGACATGTTTCTATGCTGCGCCGTACTCAAGTTGCAGATTACCCATATGAACGTATGGTAACCATTGAGCAACTTGAAGCTTTGATTGAACAAGCCAAAGAGTCTGATATCAGTCCTTATGAGTTATTAGATCCGCTGTTACTGGAAATGGATACTGCGGTAAAAAACTATCCGGAAGTGAATATCTCTGCTGAGATGGGCGACTACGTTTTACATGGTCAACCTGTACAAGTGTTTGGCGCGCCAGATGATACTATCGTACGTATTACTGTCGGTGAAGCACATACCTTTATCGGTGTCGGTCAGATGAATGACGATGGTTTAATTGCACCAAAACGTTTAGCTAATTTATAAACGTACGCTTTCAAACTGCACTATATAAGCCTTGCAGAAATAATCTGCGAGGTTTTTTATTATCAAAAATAGAATAATGAAGGGACAGATATGGCTAAATTAGACTTTTCAGCAATCAATAAATCAGCATCGAAATCATTCAATGAACAACGCAATTTGATTAAGAAAATTGGCAAAGGTGAAACTGTGCTTTGTGCGGTTTGCCAGCAGCCATTGAAATTATCTGTTTCCAGTGTCGGGGAGCCTGGCGTGAAGTGTGAGAATGGGTGTATATCCATAGGTTTAGAGGTAGAGGTATAAACCCAGGAAAATGAATGCCTTATTAAACTCATTTAAAGTGTTACATGACTCAATTAGTCTTTAATATTCTTGATTACATTTAATACTCCAGCAAAGCTTCATAATGTTAAACATTATTCTCATTAAGATAAATGGTGCAATCTAATGTATTGCACAAAATCCCGTGTCTCTTGCTTACTTTCATCAAAGAGTAAACCATATTGTTTTATGCCTATTTGATTTTTATTCTTCATAATATTTTTGACCGTAACAGGAATTACCAGATTGCGTTTGTCTTTCATGAATTTCAATCGTAACAAGTAGCTGCAATCAATAGCACCCTCTTCTAATGACTCCCCGATAAAAGCGCAGCCATTATTTGAAATATTATGTGCAAATCCGCGACTAAGTTCTGATTTGTCTTTCTCATTTATAATTGTACATTCAACACAGATAGAAACACGTGGGTACTTGCGGATAGCAACTTTTTTCAATTCCTTTGGATAATCCATTATTAACCAGTTATCCGATATGCTGCTTATTTTTTGGATGTTACTACGAAAAGTAATAATTTCGGCGTCAGATTTTTTCATGTTGCCTATGCTAACGATTGTAGCGCCACCTTGATTAAGGTGCTTTCTAGCGTCTAACCAATCTTGTGTATTAGCAATGGCTAGAATTACAGATTTGTTAGAATCAATCCCTATTAAATGTGTTTCTAATTGAATGGGGGCATTATTTGTCAATAATTGGATATGGACTTCAGTATTACATGCCATATTATTAAGTTTATTAAAATCAATCGCTTTTTCCATTTATTAGCCCCTTTTTTAATTATCTCGGTAATGATCGTAATTATAGAGTTACAATTTATTGTAACTTCACATATATAGGAAAGGAGAATCATATCGCAAATTTAAAAGCCTCATTAGATTGTCTGCTTCTTTTGATAGATAGGCCTACTTGTTGCTTTTAAGGGAGAAGAATAACTATCTGCTCTTATTTATATATGGCTAACGCAGAGATCAAATTTGCATTACTCATTTCCTTAACAAAAACGAAGTCGTAATAAAATGCAATAACTATTGCTTAGTTTAGTAATAATCCGTAAAATCCGCTCTTCACTTTATCGCTGAATTAGTGATCGGCGGTAATAATTTAAATAGGTTAACTCACTTAACCGCAAAATATCGGAGTACGTTATGTCACTAAGTGCACAACAGAAAGCTGAGATTGTAGCAAAATTTGGTCGCGCAGAAGGCGATACTGGTTCATCTGAAGTACAAGCTGCATTATACACAGCACAAATCAACCACCTGCAAGGTCACTTCAAAGAACACATCCATGATCACCACAGCCGTCGTGGTCTATTACGCATGGTTAGTCAACGTCGTAAATTACTTGACTACTTAAAACGTAAAGATGTTGCTGCGTACACAGCACTAATTGCAGAACTTGGCCTACGTCGTTAATTTCGATTTAAACCTTGTTAATAAAAAGAGCCATAAGGCTCTTTTTTTGTTTCTGCACTCAGCAAAGAGATTGCAGCTTGTAGTAAACGGCACTTATCGCTGAACTAGGTCTACGTCGTTAATTTTGATAAAAAGAGCTCTATGGCTCTTTTTTGTGCTTGCTATTTAATTACACAGGAAGCGAGTTTTAAAGTAATCTATACTCATTTTTATCGCTTTGTTAAGTGTTTATCTGCCCCTGTTTTTAGTATCATTAAAGCTATTCCATCCCCTTATACTTAATAGTTTTTTAATAACTCAAAGTTATCGTAAAACGAATTAATTACCCTTATTACAAGGCTTTTAAAACGGAAAATATGTCCTTTGAAATGATAATGATAGGTATTGCTAGCTTAGTTGCTATTGGCATCTTATTGCACCATCCTTCTAAAACGCTAGGTATTCCGTCATTGCTTATTTTTATGGCTGTGGGTTTGGTGTTCGGTAATGGTGAGTTTGATTTTGTTTACGATGATTTGCAATTAACTTCTTTTATTGGTGGCATGGCGCTTAATGTTATTGTCTTTGTTGGTGGTTTAAATACGTCAACTAACAGTATTAAATTAGCCTGGAAAGAGGGAGGGACACTATCGAGTGTTGGTGTGCTGTTAACCACCTTGTTTTTTGCGGTGATTTTATATTATTTATTGGATTTTAATTTTTTAACCTGTTTGCTGTTTGCTGCTGTGGTTTCATCTACAGATGCTGCCGCTGTTTTCTCCATTCTAGAGTCCAAAAAATTAAAACTAAAAGAAAATACCGCCACCATTTTAGAGTTTGAGTCTGCAACGAATGATCCGGTGGCGTTATTAATGGTGATTTTATTAACCGACATTTTGCTAAGTAGCTCAGGCGTCGCCCCCTCCGTCGCAAGTATCAGCATGTTATTAGCGCAGCAAATCCTATTTGGTGCTTTGATTGGTTTTGTTTTAGGGAAGTTATGTGTAATGGCGCTTAATCATATTAAATTAGAAGAATATGGTTTAATTCCCGTCTTTATTCTTGCCTGTTTCATTATTACCGTTTATGGCACCGAAGCGGTGGGTGGTAACGTTTTAGTGGCGGTGTATATTGCTGGTGTGATCATTGGTAATCAGCTATTACGAGGCAGAAATGTTAATAAACACTTTTACAATAGCCTTGCTTGGTTGGCACAGTCGTTAATGTTTATTCTTATTGGCCTACAGATTTCCCCTCAAAATTTAATGGATGTTTTCTGGATTTCAGTCATCCCTGCTTTATTACTCATTTTTATAGCAAGACCATTAGCGGTACAATTATGTTATTTACCTTTTGTAAAAGCCTCTTGGAAAAAGCGTTTGTTCATCTCTTCGATTGGTTTGAAAGGGGCTACCCCGATTGTGTTTGCACTTATTCCTGCAACAGCTGGCATTGAAGGCTCGGCTGAAATGGTCCATATGGTTTTCTTTGTGGTGTTATTTTCGGTGTTGTTACAGGGCGGGGCTATTGAACCATTAGCGAAAAAACTCGGTTTAGTAAAAGACCCAAAATAACAAAGTAATAAAAAGCCAGACTAGTTAGTCTGGCTTTTAGGATTAATTATAATTTTCAATGCCTTGTGGCTCTTCTTTGATTTGGTAGTGTTCCCTTTTAAGATTTAATAATTCTGGCACGGTTGCTGATAAACAGACCGATGAGAATGTACCCACTACAATGCCGACAAAAAGAGCAATAGAGAAACCTTGTAGTGGCTGACCTGCTAATAACCAAATTGCTGATACGGTTCCTAAAGTTGTACCTGATGTGATCAAGGTACGGGTTAAAGTTGATAAAATAGCGCGGTTGATAATTTCATTTAAGGAACCTTTGGCTGTTTTACCTCTTAACATTTCTCTGATCCTATCTGAGATAACAATCGAGTCATTCAATGAATAGCCTATTACTGCAAGGAGCGCTGCTAATACAGTAAGATCAAATTCAATTTGCAACCAAGAAAATACCCCTAGAACAATGATAATGTCATGAAACAAAGCAACCACTGCTCCACTGGCTAAACGCCATTCAAACCTTAATGAAAGGTAAATTAACATCGCGATTAATGAGGCTAAGATGGCTAAACCTCCTGCTTCAAAAAGTTCATCTCCAACTTGTGGGCCAATGACACTCGAACTTAATACTTTAATCGAAAAATCACTCTCAACCTTGTCCATTAATAACGATGTTTCTGGCATTTTATCGCCACTGATTGCTTGGCGAATAGACCATTGTGAATCACTGCCGGCATAGCTTAGTGAAAAGGGCTCTTTTATCACTTTACTCAGAGCTGTTTGTAGGTGTTTTTGACTGACTTGTTGATCTGTTTGTATCTCTGTTACCACACCACCTGTGAAATCTACTGCAAAATTAAAGCCTTTTAGCTGCATTGCTAAAAGAGATAATAAAATAAGGGCAACTGAGCTGTATAAGCCGATATAGCGGGCTAAGGTGAAACCTGTTTTATTTGTTTTCATGCATTTACCTGCTTCATTGATTTAGATGATTTAGATGATTTGGAAGGTTTATTGATAAAGATATTTACTAATGCTCGAGAAACGTAAATGCCTGTAAACATACTGCTTAAAATGCCAAAACCTAGTGTGATAGCAAATCCTTTGATAGGGCCATAACCGACGGAGAATAAAATGAGAGCAATGATCAGAGAGGTGATATTCGCATCCATAATCGTGCTTAATGCATTCTTGTAACCATGGTCAATGGCTAAGGCGGTGCTTTTCCCGCGTTTCAACTCTTCTTTAATACGCTCAAAAATAAGCACATTGGTATCAACCGCCATGCCGATGGTGAGTACTAATCCTGCAATACCTGGCAAGGTAAGTACTGCACCGGGAACGAGTGATAATAATCCCAGTAAACAGACTAAGTTAAGCAGTAGCGCTACATTGGCGATTAAACCCAGTTTACGATACCAAAGTGCCATAAAGACAAGCATCATGCCTAAACTAAGCATGATTGCCGCCATGCCATTATTAATGTTTTGTTCGCCTAATGAAGGGCCTAAAGTTCGCTCTTCAACAATAGTCACGGGGGCAGTTAAACTACCTGCTTTGAGCAACATCGCTAACTCTTGTGTTGCTTGAACACTCTCCATACCGGTAATGGTAAAACGTGAACCGAGGTGAGCTTGTATGGTAGCGACGCTAATCACTTTACTATTTTTCTCTAATACGCCTTTTTCATTTTGTTGATACTCTGAAAACAGGGTTGCCATCGGTTTGCCGATATTATCTTTAGTAAAATCGGACATCAATTTGCCACCTGCGCTATCTAAGGTGATAAATACTTCTGGTAAGCCCATTTCTCCAAATTGAGATCGTGCATCAGTGATATGCGTACCCGACATAATCGGTGATGTGGTTAATCGAACCATCTCTCCGGAATTACTTTTATATAAACTACCGCCGTGCGTTTGTAATTGGTGGAAGTCCAAAGACGCTGTTGCCCCTATGATACGTCTTGCCTGTGAAGGATCTTGTACGCCGGGTAATTCAATGCGAATAAAGTTACTACCTTGGCGTTGTACGACAGCTTCAGTAATACCTAACGCTTCAATTCGGTCGCGCATAGTTTTAATATTTTGGCGCATTAATTCTTGATGGTAGGTTTGTGCGAATGGCTCATTAGCACGGATCGTTATTTCTCGGCTATTATTTTTGAGTTGTGATAACTCCGGATAGAGCGCGCTTAACTCCTGCATAATGAGTGTTATTTGTTGTTCTACTCTTTCTGGGTAGCGTAAAACCATCGAGCCATCTTGAAGCGTGCCGATGCGAGCACCATGTGCTTTTAACTCACGTAATAACTGACTTAGGTCATCTTTGATTTTTACTTCACGCTCAAGTAGTGCTGCGTTGGTATCAACCTCCATCACAAACTGCACACCACCGCGTAAATCTAAGCCTAATTTAACGGGTGTAGCACCAAGCTTTTTCAACCAACTAGGACTCGCTGATTCCATCGCCATAGCGACGCTGTATTGATCACCGAGTAATGTATCAAGCATATTACGTGCACTTTGCTGCTGTGTTTTGTCATGCAGTAACACGATATTTTGATTGTGTTTTTGTTCGATCAGCTCAACTTTGATGCCTTGCTCTGATAACAAGTTAAATATATTGGCGCTATCGGCCATCGGAACGTCGGTTGAAGTGCTTTGTATATGGAGTGCTGCTTTTTCACCAAACCAATTCGGTAACGCATTTAGACCAAGAATTGCAATAGTGAAAATAATCACCAAATATTGCCATTTAGAGTAACGATTAATCGTTTTATGTGGTTGTTTCATAGGAACCCCAACATGCGTTATGAGTAACGCATGTAGTAAAATAAAAGTATTTACCACGTGTCAACGGTTTGAACTGATTAAGTGACAGACGGATCTGTATAAAACGAAAATCAAGACAAGTGGTATTTAATAGATAAATTTACAATGTGGCTTTTGGATATATGCAACGAAAGGTTGCTTAACTACCCACAAGCGCAGAGGTTAACTAAGGTGGTAGGTGACTTTTGAGGTATATAAACTATTACTGTCTTTCCAACCAGAAAGGCGTGAGCTGTTATCTGAGAAGTTCATAAACCAAGATGGAGGCTCTTGGGCTAATGTACTTTCATGATTTGCAAAAACATCGAGCTGCGCTGTAAGCAACTCGTACACTAATGTATATTCTGGCGTTTGATTAAGATTGCTAGTTAATAAACTCGCGCGAATAGGCTGTGCAAAATCAATTGATTTACTGTGATTTTCTGACAGTGGTTGTAATGGAGTATTCTCTGCTTCTGATAGTGAGGTAATAACCGATAAGTCACCGTGCGAATTGATTTTATCACTGCCACTCAACTCTATCGTATTTGCAAATTGCAACGATAAGTTGTTTGTATCTTCTTCAGAAAAGGCTGAAGTAGATGCAAATAGAGTGATCAGTAGCGCAAATATCCGAAACAAAGTTAGCTATTTCCTAATAAAAGAGTAGGTGGAAACTATGCCTGTTTAGAAGGCATAACACAAAGGAATTATTAGAAATAAATGAGTAAATCAAAAGATTTAGAAGTGCTTATTAAGTTAATTGAAATGTTACATGATAGGTGTATTTTATACCCTATTCAAAAACACTAAAAAAATCCTGTAAAAATGTTTTAAAGGCAACAGTTTGACGTATACTATCGGCGCGATAAAAAGCATAAAGAATATAATTTAATTAAAGGAAAAAAAATGACTCCTATTGTAAAAAGTTTCCAGTATGGCGAACATACGGTAACACTAGAAACTGGCGTGATGGCACGCCAAGCGACTGCGGCTGTAATGTGTAGCATGGACGATACTTGCGTATTCGTTTCTGTTGTGGGTAAAAATGCTGACGACCAAGAGCGTGATTTCTTCCCGCTTACTGTGAACTACCAAGAAAAAACATATGCTGCGGGTAAAATTCCAGGTGGTTTCTTCAAACGTGAAGGCCGCCCAAGTGAAGACGAAACGCTAATTGCACGTCTAATTGACCGTCCAGTTCGTCCTCTTTTCCCTGAAGGTTTTAAAAACGAAGTGCAAGTGATTGCAACTGTTGTTTCTATCAACCCGGAAATCAACCCAGATATCGTTGCAATGATTGCAACATCTGCTGCACTTTCTATCTCTGGTATGCCATTTATGGGGCCTATCGGTTGTGCACGTGTTGGTTATAAAGAAGGTCAATACCTACTTAACCCAACTAAAACAGAATTAGAAACAAGTGATTTGAACCTTGTTGTATCTGGTACTGACAACGCAGTACTGATGGTTGAGTCTGAAGCGGGTATCTTAAGCGAAGACGTAATGTTAGGCGCGGTTGTATACGGTCACGATCAGCAGCAAGTTGTTGTTAGTGCGATTAAAGAGTTTGCAGCAGAAGTAGCTCGCCCTGCATGGGATTGGTCTGCACCTGTACGTAACGAAGCATTAGATGCTGTTATTGCAACAGAAGCACAAGCTCGTTTTGAACAAGCTTACCAAATTAGTGATAAAGGTCAGCGTTACGACGCAATCAAAGCAATCACTACTGAAGTAAAAGAAAAAGTATTAGCTGCTGATGAAGCATTAGTTGCTAAGCAAGTAGGTGAATACCTACATGATTTAGAAAAAACAGTGGTACGTACTCGTATCATTAAAGGTGAGCCACGTATCGATGGTCGCGATCCTGAGAGTGTTCGTGCACTTGACGTTCGTACTGGCGTATTGCCACGTACTCACGGTAGTTCACTGTTTACACGTGGTGAAACGCAAGCATTAGTAACTGCTACGCTTGGTACACAACGTGATGCACAGATTATTGACAGCCTAATGGGTGAGAAGAAAGATAACTTCTTACTACATTACAACTTCCCTCCATACTGTGTAGGTGAAACCGGTTTTGTTGGTTCTCCTAAACGTCGTGAAATTGGTCACGGTCGTCTAGCGAAACGTGGTGTATTAGCTGTAATGCCTACAGTTGAAGAGTTTCCATACACAGTACGTGTTGTATCGGAAATTACTGAATCTAACGGTTCATCTTCAATGGCTTCTGTTTGTGGTGCATCTCTTGCACTTATGGATGCTGGTGTGCCGCTTAAAGCATCTGTTGCGGGTATCGCGATGGGCCTTGTTAAAGAAGGTGAAGAATTTGTTGTTCTTTCTGATATCTTAGGTGATGAAGATCATCTTGGTGATATGGACTTTAAAGTTGCCGGTACTACTGAAGGTATTACTGCACTGCAAATGGACATCAAAATTGAAGGTATTACACGTGAAATTATGCAGATTGCTTTAAACCAGGCAAAAGCGGCACGTCTACATATCTTAACTGTAATGGATGAAGCACTTCCTAAAGGTCGTGAAGAGATTTCTCAATTCGCGCCACGTATCCACACTATCAAGATCCCAACGGATAAAATCCGTGATGTGATTGGTAAAGGCGGCGCAACAATCCGCTCTCTTTGTGAAGAAACGGGTACTACAATTGAAATTGAAGATGACGGTACAGTTAAAATTGCTGCAACTTCTGGTGAGCAAGCTGAAGATGCAATCAACCGTATTAAATCACTTACTGCAGAAGTTGAAGTAGGTACTATCTACACGGGTAAAGTTGTACGTCTGGCCGATTTCGGTGCATTCGTTAACATCCTGCCTGGTAAAGATGGTCTAGTACATATCTCACAAATCTGTGCTGAGCGTGTACAGAAAGTTTCTGACCATCTTAAAGAAGGTCAAGAAGTGAAAGTTAAAGTGCTAGAAGTTGATCGCCAGGGCCGTGTGCGCCTAAGCATTAAAGAAGCAATGGAAAGTACAGAAGCTCCAGCTGCTGAATAATTTTTAATTGTTAATCTGTAATTGAAAAGCAAGCTTCGGCTTGCTTTTTTTGTGCCTGAAGAAACTGATAGTTTCCGAGCAGCTGTTAACCAAGGCAGAAGGTCAAGAAGTTAAAGTACTAGAAACTAGCCTTCTTCAGACTGCGAAACTGCGTTTCGGTTCTTCATCATTACCAGCATAGTAAATATGCGGATCCCTTTTTATACCTGAAGAGATTTAAAGTTTCCGAGCAGCTGTTAACCAAGACAGAAGGTCAAAAAAGATAAAGTACTAGAAACTAGCCTTCTTCAGACTGCGAAACTGCGTTTCGGTTCTTCATCATTAGCTGCATAGTAAATATGCGGACCCCTTTTTATGCCTGAAAAAACTTAAAGTTTCTGACCGCCTGTTAACCAAGACAGAAAATCAAGAAGGTAAAGTATTAGAAGTTGCTCGCTAAGATTGTGTTTGCTTAAAGAAGTTGAAGTTAAGGAAGGAGGTGCTTTTAACGCTATAAAAGATAAGGAAGCACAGAATTTATCAGCAACTACCTACAAA
>JABXKR010000195.1 GCA_013619145.1 Psychromonas sp.
TAGATGTGTATAAGAGACAGCTATATAAATATCATTGCTTTGTGCATTGTGATGTTGCCATTGAAACAATAATTTATTATTACGGTTATCCCAGAGGCTTAAGCCGTGATGAATAGAAGAGATAATTGAGTAATCACCATTTTGAGAAATCTCGGCAGCAAAAGCGCCTTCAACAGCATGTTCGTATTGTTGTAAAGGCTGGTCTGATTGGCTGCAAGAGACCACAAAAATGAGACTCAGCAATATAAAAAGTGATTTAAAAGAGATGTTTAATGACATTTTTGAATTAACTTTTGGTTAAAATTAGCTTTAAGGTTAGTATAAGCTTACAAATTTTGATACCTGATTTTTTTCATTTTAGATGAGAAAATAGTATCGTCGCATGTTTTACCTAATAAATAAGAACAATTTTGGAGTAACAATGAAAAATGTATTTAAAGTTTCTTTATTAGCAGCTGCAGTTGTATTAACAGTAGGTTGTAATGAAAAAAAAGAGCCTGTTGCTACAGCACAAGAAGCTGCAGTAACTTTTGAAAATAACCAAGATAAAGTGGCTTATGCAATCGGCACATCATTTTCTCAGCAGTTTAATACAATGCTTGCTAAACAAGCTGAGTTAGGTATGGAATTAGATAAAGAAGTTGTTATTCAAGGTATCACAGATACATTACGCGGCAGCTCTAAATTAACTGATGAAGATATGATGGAAACGCTTAAAGCCTACGGTGAAGAAGTTAAAGCCGCAGCTGAAAAGCAGATGATTGAAAAAACAGCAAAAGCTGCTGAAGAAGCAAAAGTTTTCTTAGCTGAAAATGCAAAAGTAGAAGGTGTAACTGTTACTGAGTCTGGTTTACAGTACTCAGTAATGACAAAAGCTGACGGTCCTAAACCAAAAGCTGAAGATACAGTAACTGTACATTACGTTGGTACATTAGTAGATGGCACTGAATTTGACAGTTCTGTTAAACGTGGTCAGCCAGCGACATTCCCACTTAACCGTGTAATTCCTGGCTGGACTGAAGGCGTGCAGTTGATGAGTGTTGGTGAAAAATACAAATTCGTTATTCCTGCTGAACTTGCATACGCAGATCAAGGTGCGGGCTCTATCCCTCCTGGTGCAACGCTAATTTTTGAAGTTGAATTATTAGAAATTAAAGCAGCCGAAGCAGCTGAAGCGCCTGTTGCAGGATAATTCAATTTTACCTGTTTTGAAGGTCGCTTAGTGCGGCCTTTTTTTTGCCTGCGATTACTCGCTTAACTCTGCAAGATCTTATTCTTCTCTTTAAAATCAAAACAGCTCCAGATCCGTATAATAATTTCAGTCCCTAGTTTTCTCTGCTCTTTGTTTTTTATTAAATAGTGTATCCTTAGCGCATAAATTAAAGAGGTGAAATATGTGGGATGTAATAATCATAGGTGCGGGTGCATCAGGTTTAATGTGTGCGATTGAAGCAGGTAAACGAGGGCGTAAAGTTTTAGTGCTCGACCATGCAAAACGCGCAGGGCAAAAGATTATTATGAGTGGCGGGGGGCGTTGTAATTTCACTAATTTATATGTTGAACCTGCTAATTACCTGTGTGATAACCCGCATTTTGTAAAGTCAGCACTCAGCCGTTATAACCAATGGGACTTTATCACGCTGGTGGGTAAACATAATATCAGCTGGCACGAACGCGATCACGGGCAACTGTTTTGTGATGACAGCGCTAAACAGATTGTGCAGATGTTATTAGATGAAGCTCGAGATGCGGGCGTAAAAATCCAACTGCAATGTGAAATATTCTCACATACGAAAATAGCCGATCAGCATTTCTCTGTACAAACAAAACTCGGTGATTTTCAGTGTCAGTCACTGGTTGTCGCAACGGGCGGATTATCGCTGCCGAAAATGGGGGCAACACCGCTTGCGTATAAAATTGCGGATCAATACTTACTGCCGGTAAAATCAACACGCGCAGGGTTAGTACCGTTTACTCTGCAGCAAAATCAGAAAGAAAAATTAGCAACGCTTTCAGGTATCAGCTTTCCCGCAACTGCAACTTGCCAGCTAAAAAATGGCGGCAAAAAAGAGAAGACAATTAGTTTTACTGAAGCACTGTTATTCACCCATCGCGGTTTAAGCGGCCCGGTTATCCTGCAAATATCCAACTACTGGCAAGCGGGTGATAAATTAGTTTTAGATCTTTTGCCAAATCAGGATCTATTTGAACTGCTGATAAAAACACAGCAAAACCGTCCTGAACAAGCTTTAAAAACGCTGCTTGCACTGCAGTTACCAAAGCGAGTTATCGAGTGTTTATTAAGTTTGGCAGAAATCGAAAGCTTGCCGCTTAAGCAATATAACGAAAAGCAATTGCAACAGATTGCCGAGCTCTTTCATAACTGGTCGCCACAGATTAATGGTACCGAAGGTTACCGCACGGCAGAGGTAACATTAGGCGGTATTGATACTGATCTTATCTCATCAAAAACCATGCAATGTAAAAATGTAGCGGGTTTGTATTTTATCGGTGAATCATTAGATGTGACGGGCTGGCTAGGCGGCTTTAACTTCCAGTGGGCATGGGCAAGCGGCTGGGCAGCCGGGCAGGACGTTTAGTTTTTTCAGTTTTATTCCTAGCCTATTTGGTTTGTTTGTTGGCTTTCGCTTGTAGCCTATGGTTTAACTTTCATATTTGGTCTTCCGCCCCTGACGGCGTGTTACTTTTTCTCAACAGCAAGAAAAAGTAACCAAAAAGTGCCGTCCGTACGTTTTTTTATCTTGATAAATAAATCCCTTTTTAACGCACCAGTTCGGACCGCACATCCATGTGCGGATCCGAACTTAGTGGAAACGTCCTGTTTCCACTTGCTAAAGGAATTTATTGATCAAGAAAAACGTCAACGGAAGGTAAGACGCCAGCCGAAATATTGGGGTTATATTGGCAAGCTCTCTCAAATTTCACCTCTATTTCAAATAAAGGTGTCTACTAGATCGGATCAACTACATTGTCCAGTTCATTGGCTTGTTATGTGCACCTACACTGCATGTCTTTGTTGATTAACTTGTTATATGAAAATTTAATACGACAATCAAAACCTAACTTTTAATTGGATCATTGATTGCATCATTGAAACCTACAGGCATGGCTTTTGTTTTCCTCATTATCCTATGAGTTCGATTAGTATAGGTAGAATTACACCTTTCAGAACGGTCTAATTCACGCTTCTTGATTTCATCTGAAAGAGCCCAAGCCCATTCGGCATTATATTTAAAAGTGTAGTCCGCCAGTTTAGAGCAAAGCTCAAAATCATCAAATGTTGTAACTCTTTCGCTAGGCTTACCAAGAAAAATCGAACACGCTGACAAGTTCAGCAATAATGCGACACAAACAAATTTTCTCACTGTATTTCCTTTAAATTTACGTACTATGGATACATCTTCTTTCATATAACATCTTATTAGACGGAACAATTCAGTGTTTCCACAAGAAAGACGCCCATCAAATATTTATAATAAAAATGAACCTTACATTTTTATACGGTGTTTATCAAACGCTTATATTTTATAATAGGATTTACCGATTGTAGAAATACGGAACGCCTACGGCACGGTGTAAAGAAACATCTTATTTTTACAATGGAGGGGGTTATGAAGTGGTTTTTTAACGAAAACAATAATCCTATGAACTAGTGGAGATGTCTGATTAGCATTAATCATGATCCCCATCAAAATCACTCTTAATTTATCAGAATGTGATTCTAACTGATCCACAAGCCGCTTAAAGCGTTTACGGTATTTATCCTCTGTTGCTGGTTTTCCTTTATGTCGCTTTGCCATTTCAACAAAGCTCATGCCATCAAAACGATCCAAAAAGCAGTCTATCTTATTGGTATTTAACCCTATTTTTTAAATAATTCATTTAGCTTTTCGATAGTGTCACTTTGCAGAATGCTAATATTCAACTCAGAAGTAAAAATAGTTTGGATGTCTGGAATTATGTTGATTTTTTAGTCGTGACTATACTGATATGTATTAATTTCTCTAATGGATTAGGCTCGATGTGCACGGCAAAAAGTTCATCAAACAAAATGCTTAGCAAAAGTCTTCTTTATTTATCACTTTTCAGTTTCCCTGCAACTGCACTGGCTGATGAAGAGGGCACCCCCTACCAAACCAAAGCGACTAATTCTGCATGGGAAACAAAAGAGATCGATCCTGGTTTTTACGATTCCCCCTATCGAATTTCATTATTTAGCCCTCAAAGTGATGAAGATAATGAACGTTTACGAGACCAAACTTATACTGTTTTTGGATCAGGTTTTGCTGTACTTGGCGTCCTGGCGTTGATGCCGGAATCCGTGACAAAGTGGGATGATAGAGATGACCGCGATGAAAAATTACTAGAAAAGTGGCTCGAAAACGTTAAAGCGGGACCCGTCTGGGATCGTGATTCTTGGCACCTCAATGTTATCGGTCACGGGTATTTTGGTGGTGTTTATTACCAATCGGCACGTAAATCAGGCTACCGACAATGGGATGCATTTTTATACTCTTTCTTAATGTCGACATTATATTGGGAATATGGCATCGAAGCCTTTGCTGAGGTCCCGTCAATTCAAGACATTGTGCTGACCCCCGTCATAGGTTGGGCTTATGGCGAATGGGCGTTTAATACAGAGCGCGAGATTTGGAATAATGGGGGGAAGTTTTTAGATTCACAAACGATGGGTGACGTGTCTTTATTCTTACTTGATCCCGTTGACACCATAGGGCGTAGTGTTAATACTTTTTTAGGCAGAGACTATTTAAAAGCCGGTACGGGATATTTTACTTTCTCACAGGATAAACTGGGCGACGGCGAGGCGGAAGAAACCGTCATTGGCTTTAATGTAAAGTATCTATATGGCACAGATGACAGCCCTGCTTTACCCGGTATTAGTAAAAATCGCCATAAAAACATGAACTATACAACCCGTACGGTTGATCCTGTTGATACTGGTATCATCGGATTTTCCCTTGGGAGGCTTTACGTTGCGCCTGATGAGAGCTGGGCGTTAAAAGATGGCTATGGTTACCAATGGTCACTGGGTTTGTACTTTACTAAGTCACTCTCAGCACGATTAAATTACAGTTATGCAGAGTTAGAAGATAAACAAAGCGATCAAAAGGTAGATTACGAAACCTATGCATTAGATACGCAATATTATTTTAATAGTGATGCGAATTTCCGTCCCTATCTTACTGCGGGTTTCGGTGAGTTGATGTTTAAAAAATCACGCGATCACAAAACATTTCAAATTAATGGTGGCGTCGGTTTGCATTACAAAATTCATAATAATTGGGCTGTGCAAGTTGATTGGCGTAACATCTATACGACAAAATTGCACACCAATGAACAGCAAATTAGCAGTAGTATTTTATACCGTTTTGGTAAAGGCGAATAGTCGCTATAATGACACCATGCGCCAGTGGGGTCAGGTATTTACTTTTAACTGTCAATGAATTTGAGCCAATTTTTAGTATACCAATTGGCTCTTCATTAACAGAGCTGCTTAATAGCTCAGGCGACAACTACCTTGAATAACGCTGCCATATATGCCCGGCCTTTTGTTTTCTCATATAGAAAAATATGAAATTTAAAGGCGTTTACAGTGCTTCTTCTGCTTGATGTTGTTCAACACGGTTCCTGCCATTACGCTTGGCTAAGTAAAGTGCTGCATCGGCTTCTGAAATTATTTCTTCTAAGGATTTGTTTCTACTTAAAAAAGAAATTCCAATACTGACTGTTACCGGGATTTCATGTTTTCCAGAAAAGATTGGCGACTTATTAACACACTCACGAAGACGTTCACAAACCTGTCGTGTTTGCTGCTCAGTGGTGTTAGGTAAGATCAGTGCAAATTCTTCTCCACCGTATCGGCATAAGCTGTCAAATGTGCGCAGCGTATCTTGTAAACGGACTGCCAGCTCTTTTAAAACATCATCACCAGTTTGGTGTCCATAGGTATCGTTAATTAATTTAAATTTATCAGCATCAATCATTGCTATGCCGAGACCCCAGTTTAAACGACGGCAGCGAGAGGCATCCTGCACTAACTGATCTAGAAAAAACTTGCGATTGAACAGCCCTGTTAAATGATCATGAGTGCTAATTTCCTGCAGATCTAAGGCCTGCTCTGTGACATTTTCGAGTAGTCGTTGAGTAACCGCTATTTCTGTCACATCATAAATGGCAATGCCAACAGCAATGGCGGCGTTTTCACTGTCTTTAACCGGAAAGTAAGAGCAGTTCTGATACATAAAATCGACATCGTCGATTGAATATTGAGTACTGGGCAGTTTTAGCAGGTAGGGTCTATGCTCCCAGGAAGTGACGGCTTGATTATTAAGAACTAAAGTTGATCTGATTTTTTTATTTAGCCATGCTTCATTCACATCAGGAAAAAAGCTGGTTAGCTTGCGATTAATAATTTCCGCCGATTTTATATGACTATGCAGCTCCATAAAACGGTTCCAGAATATGACATTCATACGCCTGTCTAGGATAATAAAACCGATACTTGATAGTTCTTGCAGGAGCTTGGAAAACTCAGTGAACTGTTCTTCGTTTCCCATCAAAGCAACCTTTGTAAAGCATTGTGCAAGTTTTCTAAACTACTTATTTTAAGCGAAATAATATTGTCACAATACAAATTGATATCTTTAATAAAAAACTTAATCTCGAATAATAGAGTCTGATGTGTCTCTTGATTTTTTTGTTTAAAGAAAAAATCTTTTAATTCTGCATTGGGGGTGTTGAAAGCAACGATTGAAGGGTTGGTAAGTTCAATATCTAGCTCAAGCTGCTCCGCCAATCCTGAAAGACAGGCACTGTTTACCGCATTTGACACATCCAGTAACATCTCTTTCTGGCGTCTTTCATCAATAGCATCATACTCCTCATATCCAAGGATACTCACTAAATCAGAAAAGTTGTGACCGCCAATAATAAATGTTGAACGCCCTTCAATTTCGCCGATAAAAGATTGCTGGATAATATTGACAATCGGATTGCCAGCTTCAAAT
This sequence comes from Psychromonas sp., assembly GCA_013619145.1. Classification (GTDB taxonomy): domain Bacteria; phylum Pseudomonadota; class Gammaproteobacteria; order Enterobacterales; family Psychromonadaceae; genus Psychromonas. The sequence continues at coordinate 7,050 of JABXKR010000195.1, forward strand.
TTCAAGGCTAAGGCATCTAGCTTATCCGCATCCACCATCGCTACATTGGGTACATTCAGTGTAACCCTGTGTTCAAATACCTCTGATAGCTTGGCACCAGCTCTACCCATTCCTATATTTGCAAGTTCCTTTAGCGCATCGATCTGATAAGCAGTAAATTCTTGTTCAGTAGTCATCAAATCACCTCATGATGTTGCAGCATGGCAAGCAAAGTATCTGTTTTAATTGGTTTAGGTAAAAAATCTACCGCTCCACGCTCTTTGGCTATCTGCTTTGAGCTCTCTTGAATATCAGCCGAAATTATAAACACTCGAGAACGATAGTTGCGCTTATTAAGCTCTAATAAGACATCTAGGCCGTCAATATCGGGCATGGTCAGATCTAAAAAAATAACATCAAACTGCATGAGTTGACAAACTTCCAACGCTTCTTCACCGCAAATTACTTCAGTAACGTCAACGTCCCAGTCGCTGGGCAGCACTCGTTTTATCATATTCCGGGAAAAGGTTGAATCATCAACAATTAACAAAGACGTGGTCATTGTTTTCCTCTTATTTGGTAGTATTTATGCTTGTTGGTTATCCTTGGCTAATTAACTTTAAGTTAGCTATCGATTCCATTGCCGCATAAATCTGGTGTTATTGCACACTGTAATAATTTGATTTTCCCAATTATTTATATAGTGCAAACAAATCAAAGCAAAAATATATAGGCTATGCGTTTATGGGTCAATAACTTGCACAATTCAATATGACACGGGTCACGAGAGGTTGTTCTAAATGAGTGAAGCTCAATATTTTTAAAAAATTACTTAAGAAGTTTAAAGAGTACATTTTATGTTTGCTCCCGCTTCAGTGTGTTTATTATTCTAAATCCCTGCTGATGCTTTTTTGGAGCGGCAGGTTAAGAGCTGATCTCTGATTTTAACTGCGCCTGGTATTGTTGTTTAAATTTAAGAAATTTTGGGGTTATCACCATTGAACAGTAACCTTGAGTCGGATTATTAAGATAGTAACCTTGATGATAATCCTCGGCCGGATAGAAAGTTGTCAATTCAGTAACAGTGGTTTTAATCGTATCCTGATAAACATCCGCATCAGAAAGGCTTTTAATAAACTCTTCAGCCAGCAGTTTTTGTTGATGGTTGTGATAGAAAATAACTGAGCGATACTGTCTGCCAATATCATTGCCTTGCCGGTTGAGTTGCGTCGCGTCATGTAAGCTGAAAAACAGAGTTAGCAGCGTCTGATAATTGATCTTCGTATCATCAAATATGATTTGTACCGCTTCCGCATGTTCGCTGCTGCCTGTGCAAATATCCTGATAAGTTGGAGACTCAGTTACACCACCGGTATAACCGGAAACTGCACTTTTCACGCCGGTTAATGAGTTAAATGCCGCTTCGATACACCAAAAACAGCCTCCTGCAAATGTCGCTGTTGAAATTGCCATCTTGTACCTCATCAAAAATTTAATATTACCTGGTTAACTATAGTGCAAGGGAGTGGGGTTATATTTACCCTTAACTCCAGGCTTTTCTCTTATCTTTACCTATCTTTACCTAACTCGCCTTATATGCGTTGCAAAGTTTCAATATAATAAGCATTAATAACAATACTAATAACAATACTAATAACACCTGTTCCATTAAATTTTATTTCCAGGCTGCTTAAAACGATCTCTGCTGCGATATTAATCCTGTAATTAGAACAATTAGTTACTGCCGTTAATAGCTTGCTGCCAGGCGTTTTTCCTGCGCCTGCAATAGAGCGTTTAGTCAGTGGATTTGGTATAACAGATGGAACGCAAATAATGAGCAAACATATTTTTCTGGTGGCATTTTTAACTCTGACTTCTGCTATTTCGAGTTACAGCTCTGTCGCCGTTGCAAAAGGCAAAACAGCGCAGCGTGTTGTGACGGTTTACACGGACACAGTGCGCTACCATAAGGTATCACAAACCCTTGCTCTTATCGGAAAATTGCAGTCAGATCAGTTTGTCAGTATTGCGCCGGAGGTGGCGGGTAAAGTTAAGAAAATTAATGTAGTGGCCAATCAAAAAGTAAAAACGGGGCAGTTGCTGGTGCAGCTTGATGATAATAAAGCGCAGGCGGCGTTATTGGAAGCGAACGCTTATTTGTCGGATGAAAAACGTAAACTGAAAGAGTATGCCACCTTAGTTAAAAAAAATGCCATCACCAAAACTCAGCTAGATGCTCAGTCCGCGTTTGTTGAAATTGCCCAGGCAAGATTAATGGCCGCTAAAGCACAAGTGCAGGAGCATAAGTTAAGTGCGCCGTTCTCAGGCACAATCGGTTTAATCGATTTCAGTTTAGGTAAGATGGTCTCCAGTGGCACTGAGCTGTTAACCTTAGATGATCTCTCTAGCATGCAGTTGGATTTACAGGTGCCGGAGCGTTATCTCTCCATGTTATCTATCGGCATGAAAGTCACTGCTAAAAGTAGCGCATGGCCAAGTGCTGTTTTTAGCGGGCAAGTGATTGCTATCGATTCAAGAATTAACCCTGAAACTTTAAACCTGCGTGTGCGTGTTAAATTCAATAATCCCCAAAACAGATTAAAACCGGGCATGATGATGTCGGCAACCATGGCATTTCCAGCTATTAACGAACCTATTATTCCGGTGCAGGCTTTAGAATATTCCGGTAGCAAACGTTTTGTTTATATTGTCAATGAGTCAGGTATTACAAAACGAAGCGAAGTGATTTTAGGTGCGCGTATTGCTGATCAGGTTTTGATTGAAGAAGGAGTTAATGTAGGGGATAAAATAGTGGTGCAAGGTTTGGTCAATATGAAAGATGGTTTAAAAGTTAAAGATCTTGCCGGCGTTACAAGCGACACTAAGGAGAGCAATTAAATGTGGCTTTCCGATACCTCGGTTAAACGTCCGGTTGTTGCTATTGTGCTTAGTTTGCTGCTTTGTGTTTTTGGCAGTGTTGCTTTTAATAAATTGTCGGTCAGAGAGATGCCCGATGTAGAAAGCCCTGTTGTGACTGTTATGACGCGTTATGAAGGCGCGGCCGCTACTATTATGGAAGGCCAGGTAACCTCGGTGTTAGAAGAGCAAATTACCGGTATTAGTGGCATTGATGAAATCACCTCGGTGACACGTAACGGCATGTCGCGGATAACGGTTACTTTTGATTTAGGCTGGAATTTAACCGAAGGTGTGAGTGATGTGCGGGATGCGGTCGCCAAAGCGCAACGTTCACTTCCGGATCAGGCTGACGATCCGATTGTTGCTAAAAATAACGGCTCAGGTGAAGCCTCGCTGTATATTAATTTAAATTCGTCGCAAATGGATCGTACGCAGTTAACCGATTATGCGCAGCGGGTATTACAAGACCGCTTCAGTTTGATTTCCGGTGTCAGTTCGGTGGATATCTCCGGTGGTTTATATCAGGTCATGTATGTCAAACTTTTCCCTGATTTAATGGCCGGTAGAGGAGTGACCAGTAGTGATATTGTAGCGGCACTTAAAGCGGAAAATGTTGAAAACCCTGCTGGTGAAGTACGTAACGATACCACTGTGATGTCGGTCAGAACGGCGCGTTTGTATTATAAACCTCAAGATTTTGAATACTTAGTGGTGCGCACAGCCAGCGATGGCTCGCCCGTGTATTTAAAAGATGTCGCTCAGGTTTATGTCGGTGCTGAAAATGAAAGCTCATCGTTTAAAAGTGATGGGGTGGTTAATATCAGTTTGGGTATTATTGCACAATCGGATGCCAACCCGTTGGAGGTTGCTAACGCTGTCCATAAAGAAGTACAAAAAATTCAAAAGTTCCTGCCTGATGGCGCGCGGTTAGCGGTTGATTATGACTCGACGGTATTTATCGCACAATCCATCAAGGAAGTTTACAGCACCCTGTTTATTACTGGTGGTTTGGTTATTCTGGTGCTCTATCTCTTTATTGGTCAGGTCCGTGCGACTTTAATCCCTGCGATTACAGTGCCTGTTTCACTTGTTTCTTCATTTATTGCGGCATATTATTTTGGTTTTTCGATTAATTTAATCACCTTGATGGCGCTGATTTTATCAATTGGTCTGGTGGTCGATGATGCCATTGTGGTGGTCGAGAATATATTCCATCATATTGAAAAAGGTGAAACTCCCTTGGTAGCGGCTTATAAAGGTACTCGAGAGGTGGGATTTGCGGTTATTGCTACCACCTTGGTATTAGTGATGGTCTTTTTACCTATCTCATTTATGGACGGTATGGTTGGTTTGTTATTTACTGAGTTTTCGGTATTGCTTGCCATGTCGGTGATTTTCTCTTCGCTGGTTGCCTTAACGCTCACGCCCGTGCTGGCCAGTAAAATATTAAGAGGTAATGACAAAACGACGCGATTTACGCAAATGATGGAATCCCTGTTTGCCCGTTTAGAAGCTTTTTACCGTCAAGTACTTATTAAAGCGATTAAATTACGAGTGCTGGCACCCTTGGTTATTTTAGGCTGTATCGGCGCAAGTTTTTACCTGATGCAGCTGGTGCCGTCGCAACTTGCCCCAAAAGAAGATCGGGGCGTATTGTTTGCCTTTATTAAAGGCGCAGAGGGCACCAGTTATAACCGTATGAATGTCAATATGGATATCGTTGAACAGCGAATTTTACCGCTATTGGGACAAGGGGTGATTAAATCCTTCAGCACACAAGCACCCGCTTTTGGCGGTAATGCGGGGGATCAAACTGGTTTTGTAATTATGGTGCTGGAAGATTGGGATAAGCGCAGTGTTAATGCGCAACAAGCCTTGGCCTTAATAACTGAAGCCTTAAAAGATATTCCCGATGTTATGGTGCGGCCTTTAATGCCAGGTTTTAGAGGCGGCTCTGGTGATCCTGTGCAGTTTGTACTGGGTGGCTCTGATTACAGTGAACTGCAAAAGTGGGCGCAGTTATTACAGCAAGAAGCACAAGCGGCTGGCATCTTAGTTGCTGGCGATCTTGATTATTCTGAAAAAACACCAGAGCTGCTGGTTACGATCGATCAGGAACGGGCCGCTGAATTAGGCATTAGCGTGACAGAAGTCTCTACGACCTTAGAGATTATGCTCGGCGGTCGCAGCGAAACAACCTACATTGATCGTGGTGAAGAATATGATGTTTACCTTCGTGGTGATGAACGTAACTTTAATAATGTCTCGGACCTGAGTCAGATTTATATGCGTTCGCAAACGGGTGAACTGATAACACTCGATACCATTACCCATATTGAAGAGGTGGCTTCTGCACACCGACTTTCGCATAATAATAAACAGAAATCGATCACCTTAAGCGGCAGTGTCGCCCCCGGTTTCACTTTAGGGGAAGTATTAGATTTCTTAGATGCGAAATCGATTGAGTTACTGCCGGGTGATATCTCTGTTGATTACTCCGGGGAGTCGAAAGAATATAAAGAGAACCAAAGCAGTGTGCTGATTGTATTTGCTTTGGCGTTGCTGGTTGCTTATTTGGTACTGGCAGCTCAATTTGAAAGCTTTATTAACCCGCTGGTGGTGATGTTTACTGTGCCGATGGGCGTGTTAGGTGGTTTTTTAGGTTTGTATTTTATGCAGCAGGGTTTAAATATTTACAGTCAGATAGGCATGATTATGTTAATTGGTATGGTCACCAAGAATGGTATTTTAATTGTGGAGTTTGCCAACCAGCTGCGCGATCGCGGTATCGCGCTTGAGCAAGCTATTATTGATGCCTCGGCAAGACGGTTACGTCCTATTTTAATGACTTCTCTGACCATTATCCTGGCCATGCTACCCGCAGCATTTGGCGCAGGCGCAGTTCTTGGTGCTGCAGGAACCCCACCATTGTTACCGTTGGGAGCGCCTAAATCATCTTCATAAGCATCAGCAGCAATTTGAGATTTTAATTGTTGTTTAGCATACTCAACTTCAAT
>JABXKR010000058.1 GCA_013619145.1 Psychromonas sp.
TGGCTTTTTGTTTTGATTTGTAATAACAACCTTTAACCGTGGCGAATAGCGGATCAGCAAAAGTTAATTACGATGCCGAAGGAACAGCAGCGGTTTTAGATATTTAGCCTGCACTATTAATCGCTCCATCAGCACTTGGAACTGGCAAGGGGAAAATTGACAAAAGAAGTTTAGTGGGGGAAGACGGCACTGCTATCACGGCAAACAGTTAAAATCAAAAGCGCTCTTCATTCGTCGCTTATATCATCAGTTTTCTCATCAACACCCGGCTCGATAGAGAGTTCATGTTCACCATTGCCAACCGGCCCGATAGAGATTGCATATTCACTTTACCCAACCCGCTGCCAGAATTGGTGGTAGTCGTCTGCAACCAGTATCCCCCCCTCATTCAGCAGCGCAATGTCGTGATCGAGAAAATTGCTATTATTGATCAGCAGCAAACTCAGCAGAAAACCGAATTCGGGTTGCAATTCCTGCAGACGATTCTGCCACTCACCTTGTGGCTGCCGAGTCAGCTCCTGCCTGATGAGAAACAGCGGGCTCCTGGCCAGTTCTCATAATAGTGGTTGTACTGAGACTTGAGAGGAGCGGAGATAAAGCTATCGAGCATGGGAATCACGATAAAAATTGCCAACAGCAGGGTCATGATAATAAACAGGTAAAAATTTTAAAAAATTCTTTTCATATCGTTTTACCAAGCGTCCTTTACGAACAAATACCCTTGTCGCCAGATCGTTTTGATCCGCTTCGGCGCCGCAGGGTCAATTTCGAGTTTTTTGCGCAATCTGGAGATGGCAATGTCGATAGAGCGATCCAGACCGTCGTAATCAATGCCTCGTATAGCAGAAAATATCAGCTCTCGCTCAAGTACCCTGCCGGCATTAGTTGCCAGAAAACAAAGTAGCTTGAATTCAGTGGTCGTCAATTCAATTAGCTTGTTATCCAGAAAAGCAACATGGGAGGAACGGCTGATTTTCAATCCGCCGAAATGAATATCCTCCTCGGGCTCGGGTAAAAATGTTGTGGTGCTCTTATTCTGGTTAATATCGTTTTCCACTCGCCGAAATAAGGCCCGGATGCGCGCCAGCAGTACCCGGGGTTCTATCGGTTTTTTTACGTAATCATCGGCTCCCAGTTCAAGGCCGACGACCTGCTCCATATCATCCTCGCAAGCGGTCAGAATCAGGATCGGTCCATGGTATTTAGATCTAACGGCCCGGCAAACTGCAAGGCCGTCCTTGCCTGGGAGCATCAGATCTAGGATAAGCAGATCGGGGTTTTCTTTGAAGATTCGTCCGGGGGCCGTGTCTCCCCGCCCTTCGATCAACACTTCAAAATCCTGTAACTCCAGATAGTCTCGGATCAACCAGGCAAGTCTTTGATCGTCTTCAACCAGAAGTATTCGCAGTCTCTCTTTCATGTCTCTCTCTCTTCCCTGTAAATGATATGATTGTAAGCTCTCTTCCCTGTAAATGATATGATTGTAAGGTTCACCTATTGAAGTTTTCTATTGTATTTTTGCAACAATTTGTAACCACCTGCCTTTCATCCTCCGTCTAACGAAACACTTTTTAACAAAACAAAACAACTTTACAACATACAGCCTGCGCAGTTCCTGTTAATTTAAAAAACTATGCAATAGTTGGAAGGAAAGACTATGAATGGAAGCACACTATTTAGTAGTACTGAAGAAAGTATGGGGTGGTTTTCTCAGCATGGCCTCGTCAACCTGGAAACCGACGGAAACATCGCCATATATGATGCATGGGGGCCGTTCAATGAGGAACTACTCGCAGCGAACATCGCGATGCACAAGCGGGTAATTCCAAGAATGAGGAAAAATTGCCACAGGGGCGCTATAGCCACTTTTCATTGCAGTGCAATGGCATCACCCAAGACGATTCAGCGCTTTGCTGAATATCTGAAAACTTCCGCCCTTAATGGGAGAGCTTTCACCATCACGGCGTTTGTTATGGCATACGATATCGACGGTGCTGGATTTATGAGGCATTTATTAGCCAATTTTTATGCGGATGCTGGCTTGTCATTCAAGGTTTTTCCTCAGTTGAATGAGGCGCAAGCATGGCTTAAATCCGAACTGGAAATTGTCAACCAGCAGACCTGCTGAAGATAATTGGTCTCTGTAAGAGACCCTAACCTAACAAAATAAACTGTTGATGCGATATTGCAAAAAAATGTTCCGTGTTTCTTCGATAAAAATTAAAATACTCTGCCTAAATTTTATTATTGCTGTCGGTATGGTCGCCTTTCTGATGTTTTTCTATCTAACGATGTCGGACACACTTGAGAAA
>JABXKR010000198.1 GCA_013619145.1 Psychromonas sp.
CGGCACTGTGATGGTGCCGTCACCGTTATTGATAACCCCGTTGCTGAAGGTGGACGCTAAATAATCCGCATCTTCGGTGGTGTTATTGACCAGCGTAAATGCATAATCTTTGCCGCTGTCCGCCACCCCGCTTAGGGTGACGGTATGGACTAAATCCGTGCCTTCTTCCTGCGTATCCGAGGTGACCGTTGAAACGATGACCGTATCATTATCGGTAATGGTACCCGTTGTGTTTACGCCTCCCACTTCTAAGTTATAAGACTCATCGCCTTCATCCACTAAATCCGCCACCGTTGGGGTAGTCACCGTAAACTCGCTGACACCTGCTGGTACCGTAATAAGACCTGCATCATAAGTCACATCATTACTAAAGAGAGGCGTGCCGTAGTCAGCATCTTCTGTAGTGTTATTGCTAAGAGTAAAAGTATAGGTTAGCGCTGCATCGGCAACACCACTTAATGTAACGGTATGGATTAAATCTGTACCTTCTACTTCAGTATCAGGTGTAACTGATAATACGCTCGGTGGACTTTGAGCGTCATCAATAATCGTGGTTGCTTGTGCGTTACTCGCATCAAGCACTGAACTTGCACTGTTCGTCCCTGTCACGGTCACCGTTAAATTCTCGGCACCTTCATAAATACCATCGTCGATAGTGGTAATATCTAAAGGTACTGAAAGTGCACCCGCTGGAATAGTTACCGTATGGCTGGCAGGATCTATAAAATCATCTCCATTAACGTCCCCCCCAATACTGAAGGTCACAGTCACCGGCTGATTGATAGCTTGATCTAATACAACAGTAAACTCAGCATCACTGCCTTCTGCTGTATGGGCATTAGCCGCGATAATTGAAACGGCTGGTGCGATTTGCCCTTCATTAATATCAAGAAGCTCGTTAGTAATTGCTGAGAGTGTTAGTTCATCTGTTTGGAAGTTTGTATTGGCTAATGTTTCACTGCCATTTCTATCAAGGGTTACAGCTGAAGACGTACCATCACTACTGTCATCACCGGCGGCGGTTTCAATCTCTTCAACCGCTTCTATCTCATCCGCTTCAATGGCAGCCTGAATATCTGCAATTTCTTGCAAAGTTTCCTGATCCGCTGCATTTTGGTTAATATCACCAACAGGGAGGTTTTCATCAGGCGTATCTAAATTCAATTCTGGATCTGTTGCTGGGTCACCAACAGGGCTATTTTCATCAACTTGTGCGTTAGGTTGATTTTTAACAAAGTCGTCATTACTCATAACTAGCTCCCATTGATCACCGAAAAGCTAAACTCCCCCAAATACAGAACAGATAAATGCAGATGGGGAAACTAATGCGCCCATGGAAATTACTTTTATCAAGCTAATTTTCTGGGCGTAGAGAACGACTTTTTTAAAGAATTGATTGCAATATACATAACAAATTAATTAATCGACGAGATGTTTGCTTATTTCTAACGTTGACTCGGCACAAAAAAGATCATTCATCACCTACAAGTAAAGACGCAAATTGTGAACTGTCAATAATTTGGGGCGTTTAGTTCCTTGCTTTTTTATAGTTTTTAACTATAAAAAAGGGCTTTGAAATTCATTATGAATATATGGGATTTTAACGCTTTGATTTATTAGTTTTTTAATTTATTAACAATCGCATATTTTACTAGTGAAAAGCATAGTTAAGGAGGGAGGAGAAAATCAAAAAAAAGCAGGCATCTTTAAATACCTGCTTTGCAGTAAAGGATATTCAGAGATCAGATGTCTACAGGTGGAGCAATATAACCTTGATAACCTTCTGTTCGAAGTGGTTTTACCGTTTTCAAATGCGCTTCATCTTCAATACCTGTGATAATAACTTTAATATCTAAACCTCTAGCGATATTAACCAATGCCCGGCAAAGTTCTAGATTCTGCTGATTATCTTCCTGCTCTTCACTGTTATAACAGGACAATGACAGATCCAATTTAATGTAGTATGGCTTAAGTTGCTGTAAGTAATCTAATGAGCCCATCTGTCTGCCACAGTTATCAACACCGAACTGTGCCCCTCCCTTTTTGATGATCGCACATAACTTACTGCAAACGTCCAAATTACTGGTGATACCTGATTCAGGAATTTCAAAGTGCAGTTTTTCTGGATTGGGGAGCTCTTTTAAATACTGGGCTAACCAAGTATGAAACTCCATATCGGTTAAACTCTCTCGTGCTAAGTTCACAGCAACCGGTTCATTATTAATATTAAGAATTTGTTCTTTGCTGATGCTTTCAAGTAAACAGCGATCCAACTGATGCCCTAATGATAAACGCTCAATATAAGGCATAAACTGCCCTGCTCGAACAATTTTGTGATCAATTTGCAAGCGGCAATATATTTCACGTTGCATCACTGCACCGCTTTCGGTGCAGTGCACAGGTTGCCATTGGAATAAAAATTGATTATTGCTAATCGCTTTAGTCAGACGGGTACGCCATTCTTCACGGCTAAACTCCTGCTGAGTATCAACATAAAACCAGTTACTGACTTTATTTTCATTGAGCGCTTTTTGCAGCGCATTATCCGCTTGTGATAATAATTCAGCGCGAGTGACCTCTGGTGTGCGTTCACTGATACCAATTGCAAAATCACGGTTTGGCTCACAACCGGCTTTTAACATCTCCTGATTGATCAGACGGATTAACGATTGTAAATATTCAGTTAATTGTTCACGATCCCCCTTGGTAACCAGGAAGGCAAACTCTGTATTTGAAATACGCGCGATAACACTTTCGGCACTTTTAGGTAGTGTTTCTTGCAGTTTATTGGCAAGTACTTTGATGGTTTCATCTCGGACTTGATAACCAAATTTACTATGTATCTCTTCTAACCAGTCAAGTTTGGCTAATAGAAGTCCGCCAAATCCAGGTTCATCTAACCAGCTATTTAACTGCCCGGTCAGATACAATCGATTGGGAAGCTGCGAAACAGCATCTAATAATTTATCATGTTTTAAAGTATTAACTTGATCATCAAGTGAACTGAAAACGAGCTTTAGTTGACCGGACATAGAGTTAATCGCGCCAACTACATCCTTTAATTCACTGGTTTTCGGTAAAGGCATATCAGGGCTGAATTTGCGTTGTGCAATCTCTTGAGCATGAACAGCAACTTCGTGTAATGGTTTTAGAATTGCTTTTAAACGAATACGCATTAAAAAGATTGATAATAAGAAAATAGTAGAAAGAACCATCAAGGTATCATTCATTATTCGCCATAATTCACGATAACCAATTGCTGGATTTGATTCTATTTTCAGGGTCGCTAATTGTAGCCAACCTGAGGTGATAATCGTCTCTTGGGTTTGTGCTTCAAAAAGCTCTAAATCAATAAACCATTGCGGTACCTTTTCAATCACAACAGGATTATGCCAAACCTGCTCTTTTTGATCAGCAAGCCATGTTAAGTTAACCTGTTGATAAAACCCCCCTTCAAAAATCACATTAACTAAGGTTTCAACCGTTACCTCATCACCAGTTTCCAGATGAGGTTTTAACATTAAACTTAGAGAGGTACTGGTATTATTTAGATCAGATGCCATCTGATTGATCATAAATTCTTTGGTTTCAGTAAACTGAAAGTAAACTAAACTGGACATCACCAGTAGAAACAGTCCAAATAACAATGAATTTATCTGATTAAAAAGGGTCATTTATTGATTACTCCATGCTCAATTTTGGCTGTCTCATCTTTGAGATACCCATGCGGTGATTTAAATTGGTCCAACGTTTAAGACGTTCTGATTTTCCAGCAAGTACACCCTGCCCTTTCTCTTTATTGAGCCAAAGTTGTTTACCATTAAAGCTGTATACGGGTATTAGATCTTGGCGTTGTGAAGCTGGTTTAATTCTTCCATCAATATTATCAAGGATCAGCGGCACTGAGCCCGGGGTGTCATAATAAGCAACAACCATATGATATTGATTATATTTAACTGCTTTTACCATAGTGATGCGCATTTTTTTATCGGGGATACCAAGCTCAAGCAAAGTGAAATATTTAGCAATAGCAAAATCTTCACAATCGCCACCATTAACGCCGATAAACTCAATCGGTGTAGCCCAGTAGTTTTTTTCGCCCCAAAGTTTTATATCATCAATAAAACGCAGAAGATTAAAAAAATTATTCACATTTTTTAATTTCTCAGACTCACTTACATCATATGATTTTGCCACCACTTTGAACCAAGCCTGACCTCTTTTAGCAGCACGCTCACCATAATTACTGTAAAGCGCATTAATAATTTTAGGCTCATCTAACTGGCTTGAAGATTTTGCATAAAGCAAAGTCGCGCTTATCAGCAGTATTAAACTACTAAATAAGCACAAGCATACTTTATTACGAGCAAGTAAATACTTACTCCAAGTGTTCATCAACACTATAAATCGTCCATTTCATATCAGTAAATGACTTCTCACTTGAAAGTTCTGCAACAATACGACGATTACGCGCGTGAATGTATTCATCGTCCCCTTCCAATAGTAGCCTATCAAAGCCATAACCGATTGGAGTAATTCTACTTTCGTTAATAGCAAACTCATTCACCAGGATATCTTTGATTGCCTGAGCACGATTTTGCGATAGCGTTTTGTTTAACTCTTTTGAACCTCGCTTACTGGTATGCCCTTCAATCGTAACATTGGTTGCAGGATACTCTGTCATAAAGTCTGCTAATCCTTTGATTTCAGGAAGAAACTGTGACTCCACAAGATAAGAGTTATTTGCAAAATTAACCAATAGTTTACGTCTTACCTTTTCCATACGATCCGAACCACAGCCGCTGTTATTAACTTGCGCACCAGTAAAACTTTCCGGGCATTGATCACGAGCATTAATAACACCATCGCCTTCGCTATCAGTTAAGTCAAATTTTTGCACGGTAGGCTCTGGTGTCATCTCATCTACATGTACTGAACAAGCAGAAACAGATAGAACTAAAAGAACGCTTATTAAATATCTCATTGTGTAACACCCCCTTCAAATTGATTTTCACCTTGCCAAGACGCAGGGCGAGTTACTCTCAATGCATCAAGTAATAATCCCATTGAGTGCAGGATACGATATTGCGCTGTTATCTCGGTCATCTCTGCATCTAAAAAATCTCGGCGCGCCTGATACAGTTCATTTTCAGTATCCAGCAAATCTAACAAGCTTCTCTGGCCAATCCTGAATTGTTGTTGATAATCCGATTGAGTATCTTTTGAGGCGATAACATGCATTTTTATGTATTTCTTTTGTAAATTAAGTTGTTCAAAAGCATTCCAGGAAAGAATAAAACCTTCTGTGACCTCTCGGTGAACATTACGGTTAAGTTCTTTAGCTTCATTCATCTTATAAGCCGTTTCTTTAGCGTAGGCTTCGTCTCTACCACCGGAGAAAATATTGTATGAAACACGAATCATAGCCTGAACTTCGTTATTTTCACCACCTACATCACCAAAACTGCCATCTTCACCATCAAGATTATCGTTAAAGTTTGCATTAACTTCTAATGAAACTTTCGGGTAGTAGGTCGATTTTGCAGCATCATGTTGATAGCGTGCAGAACTAATATCATTTGTTGATGATTTAATAACGGGATGATGAGCAAGCGCCAGTTTTAATCCCTCTTCTTCGCCCGCTGGCAATAATGATGAATCCGGGTATGGAATGACTAAATTGTCAGGACGTTGATCGATAACGCGGTAAAATATTACTTTACTGTCCAGGTAATTATTTTTAGCTGCAATTAAGTTTGAATGCGCTTTGGCAAGACGGCCATTAATTTGTGATAAATCGGCAGTACTACTGAAACCTGAATCGGTACGTTGTTTAATCTGCTCGTAAATTTCTTCGTGAGCCAGAAGATTTTTTTCTGATAGCCGCACCAATTTTTCAGCCTTAATCAAGTCGACATAAACTTTACTTACCTCTAAAGCTAAATCTTCAGCTGTAGCATGTAAACGCCATTGCTCTGCACTTGTAGCATAACTGGTACGGTTAACTTCACTGCTAGTATGGAAACCGCTAAACAGATTTTGTTTAACACTAAGACCTAATTCTCGGCGCATAAGATCTTCAGTATCACCGCCGGCTGAACGGCGAGTACCTGGACTATCCGTATATTCATAACCGTACCCTCCCGTCAAATCAACAGTTGGCAGATAACCAGATTGTGCTTGATCTACTTGCTTTTCGCTTACTTTAAAACGGGTATAGGCAGCACGAAGTTCAGGGTTAGTATCTAACGTATGAGCAACAGCTTGTTCAAGTGATTGACTGTTCACACTTGCTGGCCACATTATCACTGAACACAATAAACCAATTGCACTTTTCTTTGCTAACCTAGAATTTAGGGACTTCATTGTTACTCCATTATTGATTGAATCACTATAATTTAGTGTTCCCTGAGCGCCATCTCTCTTGCTCTTAAAATCGGATTTAAAATATATTCAAGCACAGTTCTTTTGCTAATCATCACATCAACGGATGTCATCATCCCGGGGATAATTGGCATATCTTGCATATCTTTACTATGCATACTCGATTCGGTTGTTCTAACTCTTATTATATAAAAACTATTGCCTTCTTCATCCTGGGTAGTATCCGCACTAATATGCTCAACTACGCCGTCAAGTCCGCCATAACGGGTAAAATCATAGGCCGTTATTTTTACCTTTGCAGGTAAACCAAGATGAATAAATGCGATATCTTTTGGCAATATTTTGGCTTCTATTAATAATTTATCCTCCGTAGGCACAATTTCTAATAACACCTGACCGGGTTTAATAACCCCACCTAAGGTTGTTATATGAACAGTTTTTATAGTGCCGACTACTGGGGAGGTAATTAATGCTTTTTTTACTTTGTCTTGTACACCAACTTGCGCTTCCGTTATGCTTGATAATTTAGATTGCAGCTCGTTAAGTTGTGCACGAGCATCGGTCCGGAATTTAAGCACTGCTTCTCGACGTTTTAAAACCGATTCTTCAAACGCCGATTGTTGCTTAGGTTTTACTAAACGTAGCGCACTTAATTCACCTTTAATATCATTATACGTTCTCTCTAATTTTAGTAACTCAACTTCGGGAACAATATTTTTTTCTGCAAGCGGTCGTGTTAACTTAAGTTCCCTATTTACCAACTTCAAACTTGTTTTCAGAGTGTGGATTTTCGAATCCAGTTCCTTGATTTCTTGTTGACGTTGCTTTATTTGCTGGGCCTGTATAGCCACTTGATTTTCAAGGCTATTAATACGGCTATTATATTCATCTTGTTGTCGTAATACTAATTTTTTAGAATTTCCTTTTAAATCATCAGAAAATTGTAGTGATTTTTTACTGATCTTAATTTGTCGCTTCCAATCCGCTACGTCGGCAATTAAAATGCTGCTTAGTTCTGTCCGTAAACGAATAATATCAGTTCGTAGTGCATCGACTTCTTTATTTTGTTGCGCCATATCAGAGCGAAAACGCGTATCATCAATACGCGCTAAAGTTTGACCTTTTTTAACCGCCTCCCCTTCTTTTACATAAAGATCTTGTAAAATACCGCCATCAAGGCTTTGGATAATCTGCACCTGAGATGAAGGAATTACTTTCCCTTGACCTCGAGTTACACGGTCTAATTCAGCAAAATATGCCCAAACAAAAAAACAGATAAAGAATGTCGCTAATGACCAGATAGTTAAACGGTGAACACTGGGGGTCTGTGTTAAAATAGCACCATAAACATCATCAGCCATTTCCAGATCGTCTTTAGTTACTTTCATCGTTTAGCCTCTTTAGCTACATTAGCACTGGCACCTAACAGGCCATTTTTTAATTGTTCCAGGATCACATCTTTTGCTCCATCTGCAACTAAGTGTCCTTTATCAAGCACTATAATCCGGTCAACTAGTTGCAGAAGATGCATTTTATGAGTAATTAAAAACATCGTTCTATCTTTCACTGTTTGTGCCATTGATTTCATAAACAGCTTTTCTGCACGCGCATCCAGACTGGCTGTAGGTTCATCAAGCAATAAAATTTGCGGATCATTTAAAATGGCGCGGGCAAGCGCAACGGCTTGACGTTGTCCGCGTGATAACGATTTACCGCCTTCACCAACTTGTTGCTCTAAACCTTCCGATTCGAGATTGGTAAACATGCTAACCCCTGAAAGTTGCACTGCACGGATCAATTGATATTCAGTGACTTGTTTTGTACCAAATAAAATATTGTCTTTAATCGAACCATGAAAGAGCACTATATCTTGTGGTAAATAACCAAAATTACGGCGCAAATCACTAGGGTGGATTTGCCCCTGATGTAAACCATCATAACGAATACTACCAAGCGTTGGTTTAAATAAACCCAGCATCACTTTTGCGAGCGTACTTTTCCCTGAGCCGTTTCTGCCAATAATTGCTATTTTTTCACCCGGTTTGACTTTAATTGACAATGGATATAACGCCGGTTTTTCTATATTTGGATAATTAAAACCAACATGTTCAAGAATAATATTACCTTCTAATTTAGTACGGCTGGCCAGGTGACCTTTATTTTCAAATTCTCCTTCTTGTTCCATAATACCGTCAAGCTGTCTTAAAGAGGTTACGGTTTGATTATAGCGGGTCATCAGGGATGCAATTTTTGCCATCGGGCCAACAGCACGGCTCGACAGCATCACGGAGGCAATAATCCCTCCCATTGAAATTAGGCCGTCCGATACGCGATATACCCCTAGTACAATCACTGCAACAACGGTCATCTGAACGACAGAACTGGAAACATTTGCGACAGAATTAGTGATCACTTTTGTTTTTAATTGCCAGTTGGAAGTGTGTCCTAACATCTGCTGCCAGGCGTTCTGAACAATACCTTCTGCACCGTTGGCTTTAATAGATTCAATCGTGGATAAACTCTCAACCAAGTGGCCGTGGCGTAAACCGGAAAACTTATTACTCTCTTCTATCGCATGGCGTAACTTAGGTTGTACTAACAAGGCATAACCAAGAATCAGTACCGCTGCAATAATTGAGAAAAGGGCCAAATCACCTGCAACCAGCCAGATAATAAAAACAAATAATATAGAAAAGGGTAAATCTACCAATGCGGTAATAGTCGCTGAAGATAAAAACTCTCGCACACTGTCAAATTCCCCCAACTGCCTTGCCATCCCACCAACACTGGGTGCGCGTTTTTCTAAAGGGATACCGATAACTTTCGCAAATAACTTTGAAGAGGTTTGAATATCAACTTTCTTACCGGCAACATCAATCAAGTAACTGCGTAACTGTTTTAAAATCAGATCAAAGGTATACGCTATCGAAGCACCAATCGCTAACACCCATAAGGTTTCAAAAGCAAGATTAGGTACAACTTTGTCGTAAACATTCATCACTAACAAAGGGGAAACTAAAGCAAAAATATTCACTAAAATAGAGGCGATAATAACATCTCGGTAAATTGGCGCAGATTGTCGAATAGACTGCCATAACCAATGCTTTTTGTTATCTCCTACATGCACATCAAAATCACGATCACCATGATATTTTTGTTTAATTAAAAATAGATAGCCCACATAAACTGACTCAAGAGCTTCAATCGTTAACTGCTCTTCACCACCCGTTTCAGGCAGGGAGATAACGGCTTTGTTTGCTTTAATATCCAGCTCTTGTAAAACACAGGCTTTCTGATCTTTAAGCATTAAAAATACAGGGCAATAACATTGCAGGAAGATTATTAAGACTTTTACGGCTTAACTTTGCACTCAAGCCTGCTCGCGCTGCTGCTTGCGGCAACAGTTCAGGAGAAAGATTAATACTTGAAAGCGGTAAACCAGCTGATAACGCTTCGGCCGAACAAGGGTTACCAAAGTGTTCACTAAGTAGTACCAGGCAATCAAGAAGCGGATCTTCAGTGATTCGTTGCGAGGCACCGATAGTCCACTGTTTTTCTTGTGTAGAAGATGAAGACTGCATTTAATTAAATACTCTTAGAAAAGTGAATGAAATAAAATTAATTCTTTATCGAAGATAAGCTGTAAGTGTATAACTTATAAGAAAAAGATTAGGTCACACAAGCATAAAAAACAATAAAATGTACAAACTATTAAATAATTTAAAATAAAAAAGAGCAACCTGCTAGATTGCTCTTTAATAAGGTAAATTTAATATCTACAAGACTGAATCGTCTGCAATTGCCAGCACTTCTCCATTAGCCTCAATAGCAGTAATATCGCTAATGATTAATGGGCCACTATTATCTGCATTAAACAACGTATTAATTATAGTTATATCATCCGCATTAGCGACAACACCTAAATCATCAGAATCAACTCCATCAAGAATAATGGTTTGGGTAATGTCTGTACCATATGCATGAACAGAGATGGTTGTGTCAGTACCGTCAAAGTCAAAGTCTAAGAATTCATCAATATTATTACCTTTTTCTACATGTAACAGATCGCTGAGATCAAGTTTGTCACCCTCGGCTATTTTGAAATCTGTAATATGATCGATACCTGAATCCCCCTCTAACCAAATAAAAGTATCCCCTCCCGCATCTCCGATAAGAAAATCATCACCGTCGCCACCGATTAGCAGATCAGATCCGAGTCCTCCATTTAACGTATCCCCCCCTCCTTGTCCAAAGAGGATATCATCACCAGCGTCACCAGTAAGGGTATCATCACCATCGCTGTTATCTGATGCGCCAAATTCATTGATATGAGTGCGAATGTATTGATGAACATCAGCTACGCTAACATCTGCGGCTTCTGCATTGGTTGCATCAGCAACATATTCTTGTAGCGAGGAGTAACCATAACCATTGACAGCTGAACCGAGAGAAAGATCACCAAAAATAATATCATCACCCTCTCCCCCATCAACCGTATCATTACCTTGAGTCAATAACGTTTCAGTTCCCAGAATAACACTGGCAAGATTATCAACATTAATTTCAGCTCTGGCTACGCCATCGCTATCATAGTAAACAATATCATCAAGAGCGATGGCTGTTTTTATACCTACCGCTTCCACTTCTGATAGCGCATTTAGTGCTTTAAAGGCATCCTTCGCATTTTCCGCCGCGTTACCGTCAGAAGTGGAATCATTGGGCTTGCCATCAGTAATAAAGTAAGTGATATTTGTACCGCTGTTACTTGCGGCAGATCCACTACTAAACCAATTAGTTGTTGTTTGGAAGGCAGCTTCATAATTGGTCATACCTCCACTTGCAATTGAACTATATGCAGCTTCAAGCGTAGCTAATGCATTATTATCAGCAAGATTTACTGAAACTGATGTTTCTGCTTTAGTATCAAAATCAACCAGTAAAACATTAACAGTACCTGCATTGTTTCCAGATGCACTTTTAATCAAAGAGTTAAATACTAAAGTTAATTGTTCTTTTGCTGTTGCGATTGCGGTACTTCCCATACTACCGGAAGAGTCAAGAACAAAGGCGATATTATAGTTTTCTCCAGCAACAATTTGGATGCCTTGCGCATCACTGACAATCACATCATTGAGTTCCGTTCCATCAATACTATTATCACTATCGGTACCATTATCGCCAGGAGTCCCTGAAGTCGAGCTGTAGGAATTGACAACATTAACCTTGACCGTTGCAGTATTTGATATGTTACCCGCATTATCTTTAACTGTGTATGTAAATGAATCTTCTCCGTTATAGTCTTTCTCAGTTGGAATGTAGGTCGCTTGACCAGTAACAGAATCAATTGATACGGTACCATGTGCAGGGCCTGAAGTTACTACTACAGTACTTGGATCAAGCTGACCGTCAATATCGCTATCATTAGCTAATATGTCAATTGTAACGCTTTGCTGAGAACCTTCTTCAACAGAGATAGTGTCACCAGCAACTGTATGAGAAAGATTTTCTGCAACCCAAATATTACTGCCCGTAGTTCCATCTGTATTTAGCTGACTAAGGTCCAGTTCTAATACATAAGCACCACCTTGATCCCAATATATTATTTCTACACTATGCAGGCCAGAAGTTAAGTTAAATGTAACATTTGTGCTCTGCTGACTAGTATTGCCGTCAAACTTTGAAAGATTAACGCCGTCAACCTTAATTTGGAAACCATCATCGTGCAGCACTGTCAGTTTGTATACTCCGGCAGATTCAACATTCAAATTACCAGTAAGCTTAATTATCCCGTCGGTAGCCGCATCAGTACTTGTACCTTGAATTGAGCCGGCATCTGTAGCGCCAAGGAAGCTTTTAAGGTTATCTGGAACATCATCCTTACCCACACCATTCTTGTGATTATTCTGAGAATCATCGGCAAGATCTCCACTACCATAGCCATAATTGACAGCTGATGAGGTAAACGTTATTTCAGCATCTGTACTATCAACATAATTAAGAACCTGAGAAATGCTTGTAAGATTACTATGACCTGATGCTCCGTCGTCATATCCCCAGTATTCGCCTTGTAAAGAGCCTAAAGTTGCACTCATAGGATCATCAACTGCAACAGGTGGGGTTGTATCGACATTCAAAGTAAGAGTTTCGCCAATGCCTTCGTTACCAGCAATATCAGTATATTTACTATCAGAAACAGAAATATTTGCAGTGCCGTCATATAGATTATTAGGTGTAAAGATCGCCTCATAGCTATACGTGCCATCTCCATTATCGATCACAGTACCAAGCGCACCTAATGTTCCGCCAGTCACGGTAATATCGCTATGTGTAAAGTCTTTAACTTCTTCACTAAAGGTGAATGTAACTGTTGCTGTTTCACCAACAGATAAGTCAATGTCATTGGAAGTTATTTTGAGGGTTGGTGGTGCATCATCCACTAACTCTGTGGTCACAGTATTTGTTTCCGTGATCCCCGTTGATGTGGTTAAGCTGATATTTGGCAGTGTATTACCGGCATCCAAGAA
>JABXKR010000220.1 GCA_013619145.1 Psychromonas sp.
TTAGAATACTCCTTTAGTTGAAACTTTAACGTGGTTCATTGAAACGCGAGGGTGTCTTCCGTTCGAATTAAAACGATTCATTGCATCTTCATAAACATCATCACTAGCACCTAGTAAAATAGATTCAAAGGCAGCAATTTTTTCTTTCACTTCGGATTTAGCATCAGGGTATCTATCAAGTGCTTCTTTAAGAAGATCAGTAAAGGAGATCAACTTATAAACTGAATTGGGTTCATCAATGCCCTTTGCTGATTTACACAGATAGCACATATCAAATTCAGAGCAAGGTAAGTCTACTCCCAGCGCTTTGTTAGTCTCGCGCTGTCGTTTCTTTCCCCGAGTTAAATATTGCTCACCATTACAGTGCAACCCATTAGGATTAGACACCTCTTTGCTCTTTAGCCACTTATCGTGCGCAAGCATTTCGATCTTCATTTCGTGACACACAGCCAGCTTAGCGTCATCAAGGCTATCCCCCTTGGCAATTCGCTGTAGCACCTTAATTGCCTGAGATATAATGAGCTTGTTTAAATTAGGATCGCCATTAAGATAATGCGTTTGTAAAGTAGCAAGCTCATTTTGTAGCAAATTGATTAGATGGCTTAGGTTGGTGTCGCTATATTCTTCATTACTGGTTGTTTTTCGAAAACGCCGAGAGCTCAACTCAAGGTAAAAGTTTCCCTGACCAAGTCCAATCTCTGGCAAGATACCGTATGTTAGTGGCGCTAGTCCTCTCCACTGTTTGATTTTCCCGTCAGCCCCACCTATAGGTATAAGGTATTTAGGTTTGCGGCTCTTTTTACGGGCATGGGCGATCGCCCATGCTTCAATATCTTCTAAGAATGATTGATACTTAGCTGCCACAGTAAATTCACCCATCGTCCCTTCCAAGTAATTAAATGATACTGTGACATTACCCTGTCCATCTTTCTCTTGGTATGTCAGAGGGAGGGTTATATTTTTCAACGATACATCGGTTAAACAGGAGAGTGCCGCAAACGCATATTTGTGTATCCTCCAAGTGGTTCTCGTAGGGGGGGAACTTTCAAGTTTCTTCGTGACTATAGTCCGTCCATTTTCATCACGCATCGTACCGAGAGAGTAGGATTTCTGCGATTTTACTAGCGAACGGAAGCACGTAATTATCCAATCAACCACATCAGTCTTGGTGTGGGATAATAGGTGCAGGCGTGTTACCAGTTTTTTATTACAGCCATTTATGTCAAATATGTTTGCGACTTGACCGTTTGAGTCTAATTCATATAACAACCTGGCATTTTCGTTACCATCGCCAGCATATAGCAACGACAACTCAGCTAATGTACTGATAAATGTAACACCGTCACGTTTGTCTACATCAAAGGCTATGTTATCAAGTTCATTACTAAAAACAGCATCAACTCGTTTATTTGCTCGCTTCTTATAGCCAGAGATAGTTACAGTCTTTAATGACTTCTCACGGTTATCAGTCTCGACCTTAATCGGATGACACAGTTGGCGAATTACCGAATCGTTAAGGGAGGTGAAATAGCAAACAAGATGATATGCCATTGCCATACACTGATTAAAAGCAGCCTCGTGATTTACAATAATACCTTTTGCAATATTGACTACACCACTGTGTTTATTAGCAAGTCCTGTTTGATATTCAAGATACTCAACGCCACCATTAGTCACAATGGGAACCTCAATCACTTCAGGAAATTCGGCAATATCTAGTGTTTTATGAGCAAGCAATTCAGCAGCCAACACAAAGAATGCACTACTCATTCGTTCAACAATAGTAGCTTGCTCACTTGGATGGTAAGGCAAAACATCAGAGTTTCTTTTACCCTTCACGAAAGGTTTGCACTGGTTTCGTAAAGAAAGCGAGTCGAATTTACAATGTTGTAGAGCACTAGTAATCGCACTGGATATACCGTGGGCTGAATTCTCTTTAATACCCAACTCTTGCCCATCATCGTATTGAAACAGGAATTTTTTTTGAGGGTTATATAAACGTACTTGCCGCCACAACTCACCGTCATTGCCAACATACGCAAAATAACCCTCTGACGAAAAAGGGTCAATGCTCTTTGTGTCGCAATAACAAATATACTGCTTGAGTAACTGATACTCAGCAGAAATAGTTATTACGGATAACGAACCATACTGAACCGCATCGTTTGCCCATTTGCAGAAATCCCTTAAATAAGGAAATCTGCCAGATATTCTTGGCTGGGCTTCATCACAATGCAAGTGGGACAAATGTATTAAATTAGTGCTACCCGTCAATGTATTTTTCTGTGTCTTCGTTGGGATATTC
>JABXKR010000223.1 GCA_013619145.1 Psychromonas sp.
CGGTCTCGTGGGCTCGGAGATGTGTATAAGAGACAGAGTTATCGCTGTTCATTATTGCTTGCTTTAATGGTGAGTTTAATTGCTCCTATTGTCTATGTATCAGTTTTATTTTCCCTACTCTATTTAGGGGGGTACTATGCGAGCTTCTTATCTGACAATTTAGGGAATATTTCTGGAGGATTTTTAAAACTATCAGCCATTATTATCCCTTATTTCATTATAACGGTATTAACTCTATTTCTACTCAGACCCTTATTTTCAAGTTACCAAAAACCCAAGTATTTTGAAATGCGACGTATAGATGGCCCAGCCTTATTTAATCTCATTGACGTCATGTGTGAGAGAATATCAGTGCCTTTTCCTGATCAAATTTGCTTAGATACTGAAGTTAATGCTTCAGCAGGGGCAATGTACGGCTACTCAAGTTTAGGCCAAAAAAAATTACGCCTAACCATCGGGCTACCATTGCTTTTAGGATTAAACGTTCGTCAATTTAGTGGCATCCTCGCCCATGAGTTTGGCCACTTTGCTCAGTCTTCCGCAATGAAAACCTATTATGTAGTCAATGCCATTAACTTTTGGTTTTGTCACCGAGCTTATGTACCGGACACATGGGATGAACGATTAGAAGAATGGTCAGATAAGGCTGATTGGCATTTAGTCGGCACACTTTCCATATTTGCTGCTCAACAAGCGATTAAGCTTACCCGCTGTATATTCAAATTATTATACAAACTAAATTACCGTTTAACACAATATATGTCTCGCGCCATGGAATATGATGCAGACAGTTATGAAAGCCGTTTTGTTGGCAGTAATCAATTTGAACCAACTTCGATTAATATGCGCAAGTTATGCTATGCAACAAGTCAGGTAAATCAAGTAAATAAAGATTCATGGAATGATGAACGGCTATTAGCTAACCTCCCTCTAGCAACCGTATATTTTGCAGAAAAAACAGATGAAACGATAGAGAAATGCATTAAACAAGATATGCAAGATGGTAAAACGTCATCTACGGATAGCCATCCTGCAGATAACGATCGTATTAAACATATAGCTAAACGTAATGATCCGGGAATTTTCACTAGTGAATTTCCTGCAAAGCAATTAATTAAATCTATAGATAAGCTGTGCGAAGCAGTAACTATAGACACTTACACTCGTATGGGAATACACAACCCTCGCAAACACATCGTCGCTAATCATAAATTAATAGATCGTGATGAACGTAAAGAAGCGTTACAACTCAGCTATCAAACATTCTTCAATGGTAGCAGCAATGGCCGGCTTTTAAATTTGACGCCACTATTGGAGGAAAAACCTGAAAATCATATCCAATGTATGAATGCTATTCGAAAATTACAACCGCAATTTTCTTTAGATCTCGACAAATTTTATCAGCAATTACAGCAGATAAATCAAGCGACTTTAGCCAAAGCATATTGGCAATCTAATATTCAAATTGATCCTGCAGATTTCAATTTAAAAGCAAACAATATTCGAGAAGTGGAATATGAACTCGGCAACTTAAATAGCGAGATGAAACAACAGCAAAAAACATTATTTACCATAGATCAATTGTTTTATCAGCGTATTCTTTTTAATAAAACACTCTTATCAGATGAGCAAAAGACAGAGCTAGATTCATTATTAAAAAATTTACAAGCCATGTATGTGCTTGAACCTATTATCATTGCTCTACAATGCCATATTTATCAATTTAATTGCTTATTAAATTGTGCTGATGAGTTACATGAACAAATTATGCCAACGGTTAACCGCTTGGCTGATTTAACGCTAGCCGCTTCTCATCAAGCAACGAGAGAAGCAAAAAACATAAAAATTGCAGATGAAAAATTTCGTAATATGGCGGAGTTTATAGAAAGCTGGAGTGGCACTTTACCCACTCAAAAACAAATCTATCAACTCGATGAACATTTCGACACTGCAGATGAAATCTGTAAGGCAATCCATTATCAATATTATTGGCACTTTGCAGAAGTAGCGGAGCTTTGCAGCCAAGCAGAACGCTTGCATAAAATATCCCCATTAAGTTTTCCACCGCAAAAAACAGAATAATTTCAATAAAAACCAGCTGATACACTTTTTCAGCTGGTTCTAAATTGCAGAGATTTACTTTTATTTTTAGCTACAAATAGAGGTATTGGTGTTTCATTTTTAAAAAGCTATTTTTCAGTTGTTTGTTAGTTTATTTGATTGCTTGCTTGATTGATGGATTGCTTGATTGATTGATTGCTTGATTGATTGATTGATTGATTGATTGATTGATTGATTGCTT
>JABXKR010000228.1 GCA_013619145.1 Psychromonas sp.
AATCTAAGTCTAGTAACACAGTGTGTTACACTGATTACATTGTCTTTTCCACCAACATTTTTAATAATGTCTTTGGCAAGTTTTTCGTATTTCATGTGTATCCTCCCATAATTCATAATAAAAAGGCAATACCAAAAATCAGAATACGATTCTGAGTTTTAGGTATTGCCTACTTAAAGTCACAATCCAACTATTTACTTATAACTGAGTTACCCTTTGTATATGCACTGTTAAATACAGTTGCTGACTACTCGATAACACTTTTCCTAAATATTGTTCCACTTTCTTCATGCAGTTGTATGCATCTTCATAAGTGGCTTTTATCTGTAACAGCAGAAAATCATCCGCTTCAGTACCTTTTGCTTGAACTTTTTCTCTTCTAAAGAAAAATCTTAAATGTGTTACAAATCTTTCGAAATCAAGCGATTTCTCATCTAGCTCAATTTTAAAGGTATATTTAACAATATTCAAGATGTCTTGTACCTTTTGTGTGATTTCAAAAACATTGCTAAACTCATTTGATGATGGATTGAGTTGTGCATTTATAAGATGCATTGCAATATTCCCTGCCTGTCTCTTATACACATCTGACGCTGCCGACGATCTAGATACAATCTCTTAATCTCCCAAATAAGTGGATTTGAGATATCATACCCGTCATCAAATAGTTTTAGAGCTCTGTTGATATGGTCCGTTAATGTAACATATATATAGTCACTCAACTCAACATTTATAATTCCTTTTGCATATTCTATTATATCATAACAAAGTGCTACTTCTTCCATTGGGATATGTTCTAATAACAATTTGAACTTTTCAGAGGTTTCTTCTTGCTGAAGTTTGAAAACCTTTTCCACCTTGTCATCATCCAAGTAGTCTCCCACTCGTTTCCCAAATGTGATGCCACAGCCCATAACAACGATTTCTTTCTTATCGTTGTTTTTTATTAAAGCAACATTATTATTGAAAATTTTACTTATAAGCAATTCAAATCACCACCATATTTATCCGTTCATATTATCTGTCTCTTTACTTCATTTTACGTTTGTAAGGATAATGAGTCAAGTCTTGAGGCTAATAATTAAAGTAATCTTATTTATCAGCAGACATTCCGTTCTTGATATAAGTCATATCGTTAATGGATAATATTTTATATTCTTCATCTTCATACACGACTTTTGAGATACTTGAGTTCTCTAAAGGTACCATAGAAATCAAGTTATTACTCATTTCTGTGAGTAATGTCATAATCGTCACACCATGAGAGACTATTAATACTTTTCCACCACCCAAGCTCAGTGACTCTTGTACAATTCTATCAAGTTCTGACTTTGTTCTAGTTATTAATTGATCCCAGTTTTCAGCTTGACCGCTAGAGTCTAAAGTAACATTAAGATCTAAAAATGCTTTCATATCAGGTTTCTCTTGAAATTGATCAATCGAGAAGCCACCAATAGCTGATAGTTTATCCCAATATACCTGATTCAATTCACCTTCATGATCACCAAAACAAACTTCTCTTAACTGTTTTCTTTTTTGTATTCGAAGATTTGTCTGTCCGCTGTTTTCAAGGACAATCTTAGCAGTTTCAATGGTTCTGCCACTATCACTCGTATACACACTTATAAATTTTTGATCCCTAAGGCCTTTTCCTAAAAAGGATGCAACCTCAGTACCTTCATTTGTTAGAGGTGTGTCCGCCCAACCTTGCATTCTGTCAGCTGTATTAAGCATTGTTTTTCCATGTCTTGCAAAGTAAAGTTCTACTGATAGTTTTTCCATATTTCCGCCTTTATTACAATGTTATGTTTTAATTGTTTGCTTCAAGTTCTCCAAGTACAGACTGCATGTAATCCACTTTTTCCTGATCCGCATTCCAATTGGCATCTATAACAGTCATTGTTACAAAACCTCTCATCGCTTCAGTTAAATCAGTTTCTACTTCAGGATCTGTTATTTGACCTTGGAATATATCCATTTCCATTGAGTTGAAGATGCCACCTTTTTCTTCATCGTAAGCATAGTTTTGGAAATCAGTATACACTTCTTCATTTTCAATAAATTTAACACCTTGTATATCTTCAGCTGGTACAGCAGGGTAATTAATACTTACACCAGTACCTAAAGGCATCAACATGTTTCCAGCTTTCCATTCTTCATTTAATTCTTTAACCATATCTACTGTAAATGCAACAGCTGGTTCCATGTATGTATCTAAACCAGGACCACCTAAGTAACTTAAGCTTGCTGCAATTGCTGGATAACCATGTCTAACTGCTCTAGCTGCACCACCAACCGTACCTGAGTTGAATTGAACCTCTCCAAAGTTTGGTCCGTCATTAACACCAGAAACCACTAAATCCGGCTTTTCAGGCATTATGTAATTCACTGCAACTTTAAAACAATCTGAAGGTGTACCTTCAAACGCATATTTGTTGTCACCATACTCTACAAGTTCATGTGCTTCTTTGTTCCATTTGATAGATGTTCCTGTACCACTTTGATTTTCGATTGGTGCTACCATCCAAACATCAAAGCCTTCTGCTTTTAGATCATCAAATAACATTTGACATCCCATAGCATCGAAACCATCATCGTTTATAAGTAAAATACGCATTGGGCGATCAGCTCGTTCTTCAACAGAAACCCCGTTATCAACTAACATAACTTCTGGTGTAACTGTTTCAACTTTTGATTCTGCAGCACTACCTGTACACCCGATTAGTGAAGATGTCATCAGAGTTAATGCTAAAACAAAACCAACTAGTTTTTTAAATCTCGTACTCATGTTGCTCCCCCTTTACCTTTTAATTAATAGTTGTTTCATTCATAAAACATTACGA
>JABXKR010000202.1 GCA_013619145.1 Psychromonas sp.
ACTAAATCCAACATGTATCGATACTTTAGTTCCAAAGAAGAGATTTTTTTGAATGTATTTGCAGACCTATTTGAAAAGTGGGTTGAAGACTGTCATCAGCGATTGCAAAAATTAGAACAAGACGAAAGAGTACAGCATTTTGCAAACACCTGGGTGGCTTCACAGCTCGCTCACCCAGAGTTTCTCGATCTCACCCCGCTGCTTTTTACATCTCTTGAAAAAAACAGCTCTTATGAACAGTTACTCATTTTCAAAAGATCAGCGAAAAATTTACTGTATTCGATTGCTGTTGAAGTAAGCAGGATTTACCCAGCGCTACAGGGTGAAAAAGCCTTTAAGTTTCTTAACCTTAGTTATGCAGCAACAACCAATTATTGGGCAGCGGCTTCGCAAAATGAGGCCTTGATTAAAATCTATCAACAGCAAGAATTTAAAGAGTTAAAACCAAATTTTGAAAAAGATCTAAGTAGTTCAATTGAGATCATCATTCAAGGATTACAAGCTAGTTAAGCAAATGTATCAAAACTATATTGGCTGCTCATAAAGCAGCTTCAACTAATTAATTTAAAAAGGAATATTTAAATGGCACATCACACAGAAAAAACAATCAAGGTAAATGTCCCAGCAGCGAAAATTTGGCAAGTATTAGAGGACTTCAGCAGTGTTGAAAGGTTTGCAACAACGATAAAAACCTCTCCTATCATCAGTGATATCAGCTCTGGGCTAGGAGCTAAACGATTATGTACCTTTAATGATGGCTCAAGCCTAGTGGAAGAGATTATTGAGTTCCAAGAGGGGCAAGGTTTTAAAATGGTACTTTCGGAATTTTCACTACCGCTAAAGAGTATGTATGCGGAAATGAGCGTAAAAGAGATTGATGCAAACACTAGCGAAATCTACATGTCTTCTGATTTTATTGTAAAAGCAGGCCCTTTAGGCTGGTTGATGGGACAGTTCATCATGCGACCTGTAATGAAAGGTGTTTTCAATAAACTGTTGAGTGGCTTAGCATATCATTGCGTGACAGGAAAAAGAGTGGGTGAAAAATTACCAGCTAGTGAAGAACTGGCCTCAATAATTATCAGTTAATCATTTCCGCCTCTAAGAACTAAGGGCTAGATATTTAAGATTAAAGACCAGCCCTTATTGTGCGCAGATATTATAGCAAATGCATTCACTTTATGATTTTGTATTACGCAGGAAAAATGCATTAACTCAGACCTGAATGTTATGAATAGATGTTGTTCTCTTCATAATATTCTCAACGTAGAGGTAGCTCGCTTTAACCATTAACACTAATCACTAGTTTGATACATTTAACTATGACTTACATTAAACCACCTCACTGAGGCCGTTTTAGACTTATGGCTGTTATCGAATTTGATTAGCACATTCTGCTAATACAATAGCGCCAGCGGTTGAAACATTCAGCGAGTTGCCCATGCCGAGCATAGGAATGTGTATTTGTTGATGACTTAACTGCAATGCGGCTTCACTCACGCCTTTGCGTTCATTGCCTAATACTAATACGCACGGGGTTGGGTAAGTAACATCACTATAATCAACGGACTCATGGCATAGCTCAACACTATAAACAGCATAACCCTTATCCAATAATGTTTGTAAGCTTGAAGTGGTGCTGTCGCTATATTCAATACAAACCCATTTAGCTTCATTTCTAGAGGCTTTTTTCAACTTCTTATCTGAAATAGTCAGCTCGCCGCAGATAATGATTTTTTCGATAGCAAAAGCATCAGCCAAGCGAATAAAAGCACCAATATTGTAGCTATTAGTGACATTATCTAATACCAGTACCAAGGGGGTTTTTGGCTTATTTAAGTATTCATCTCGTGTCGGCTTATTTTTTCTAATGTCTTCTTTACTAAGTTGTATTTTTGAATGCATGGTTTCTACTCTTGTTACGTACTAATATTGCCGCGTGGGATTTAATTTCTTGATTTTTCTGCACTTATAGCACGTTGCGGATCAGGCGAGGATTGTGCGACTTTATCTTGCTAAGATCAAATGCTTATTACTGTCGACCTTCTCATTCTATAGCCCCAACGTCGAAACCATCAATTATCAGCTCTTGTCTTTTGCTCTAAAAAGCTGTCCTACCTCCCTCCAGGGGCTGGTCTATTATTTTGCATAAAATATCAAACTAGCCCTTATTAAGCACAGCTATAAACACAACTTTAAATCATCAATGAAATTTGAAAAATCAATACAAGATGGCAAACATTTATTGAGTTCTGAACAAGATAACAGGATTCGATCTTAAGTCTATGCCCCGTCTCATTTATCTATTTTGTTGAAAATTCAAAACTAAAGACCTGTCCCTGATTGTTCTGTAAAACCATTGCTGATCACGAATCATTCCTGATTATATTATTGAATGTCATGGCGAAGTTTTACAATGGCACAGGCTACTTCATGCGCTCAATATCCTTTTATAATATGTTTGCATAACATTATCAATTTCATAACTTAATGGCGGCAGACTCAACAAAGGTATTAAACGGTTAACTTACTAAAAATAATCAGATCTTAAATAAATATAATGTTTAGTTATTTGCACTTTTTGGTTATATCGTGGTTTTTAATATATTTGTAGGTTGGGTCTGTTTGTGCTGATGCTGTTTTTATTCTGATGAATTGTTTCTTTAAAGATTTTGAGGACATGTATTTTTTAATTAAAAAGTGAATCAACTGGTCTGATGAATTTTGGCGCACAAGCGAGCTATGATAGCACTTAGTCTTGACCTGAGTACCATAGGAATATCACCAATTTCAGATACTAGATGACCTTTCTGATCATCGAAAAATATATGCGGTTTTAGAATGGATAAGATCCTGTTTTTATCCATGCCGCCTAAAAAGAATGTCTCATTCGCGGCAACGCCCTAATGTTCAAGTATTGTGATCACGCATTCATGTGAGTGTGCACTTCTTGCAGTGACAATATGTAAGTGTCAGTTAAGAATCGGACTCGATCTTGTCTTAATTTATATTCTATTGAACATAATTGTACTTGCTTCTGGAGTCTTCATTACAATCTCCTTGGAATAGCCTTGAACTTACAAGTAGTTTAGGCCTTACCTGAGTCAACTACAGAAGCATGTAAATTTAACCAATCTCAGGTTATTTACAATATGTTAGCTGTTCACAATAAAGACACTAACACTTAACTGGGACATAGCCATTAAAAAGGCGCTTTAATGCAGATAAACCCAATGAAAAATGGGTCACAGACATTACATATTTGGGCTTAACAACCTGGATTTGAGTTTCTTTTTACATTAAACTGGCACAAATCACGGAATTCTTTTGATGTCACCTCGGTATGACGGCGAAAGAACTTGGTCATATTGGTTGCTTCGTTAAAGCCCAATATTAACGCTATGTCCACTATCGAATACTCGCTATATGCTAACAGTCGCTTCGCTTCTAGCATAACCCTATCATCGATCAGCTCTTTTGCCGTTCGTCCGGTATTTTCCTTCACAATGGTGTTGATCTTCTTTGTTGTTTTTCCCATCATTTGGGCATAATCCGTCACTTTGCGGGTGCGTTTGTAATGGGTTTCAATCAGCTCTTTTAACTGCAAGAATTCAAGCGCAGCAGGCGAGCTGCTTTGATGCAGCGATAACGACTGATGATAACGAACCAGCGTTTTTAGCATTAGTGTCCGCATGATACTGCGGATAATTTCACTGCTGATCCCATCTTGCTGATGATTAAACTCTTGCCATAGCTGCTCAAAATAAAAGCCATAGTCTTGATCCAGATTGCTAATAAAATTAACCTCTTCGAAAGCCAGTTTTATTTTTATTCTGTAGGGATCATCATTACCTAAATACAGGATGTTATCATCGAACGGAATCACATAGCCCTTTACATCGGGATTAAAATCAAAATGATGAATTTGATGACGTGAGATAAACATAATGGTGCCGGGTTTAAAGCGGTACACCTTGTGATCTATATGGTGCTCACCTTTCCCTTCGCTGATATAGATGATCGCATTAAAGTGGAGCCGGTGCGGCTTAGTGAAAACATTCGGATGATGTCCTGCATAGAAACGTTCCATTGTGTACATGGTGAACTGGAAGTCCGTACTCAGTCGGTCAAAATCTACTCCGCGAATATCTTCTTTACTCATTATCACTCCAAAAAATAAAGCAGATCATGGCTTTATTTATCAAATGTTAGCACTGTACCTGCTCAGTTTAAAGTCAGGATAACGATAAACTCAATGGTTAACCTGACTGTGAATAGACCGGTAAGCCTGATTTTCTACCTAGTTAAAGAGCCACATTACAATAAATATGATCGTGCCATTAGTATGCTGTTTATTGCTGCTGGTCATCATATTGATGGCTCCACTTTGAATAATCGATTGCTTGCTCCTCCTGCTGCGTAGTTGCAGCCGAAGCACTCGTCTGGGAAACTAGGTACAATGGTTTAGCACTCGCCTGAACATAATGCATCTGCTTTAACCGTGTGCCAAGCTGAAGAAAAATCAGTACTGATACAAGCATGTAAAACAACGCCATTATCCTCTTTCTCATAACGCTTCACTCCGGTTTGTGGCGCTAGCTTGCGTGGCAATAATCGTACCTTCCGGTGCCCGCTCAGATCGCGATTTTTGACGTTGTTTTGAAATCTGTTTTGCCCAGTTCTTATTGAATTTTAAAAAATCTGTCATCGCATTGATTGGACACAGCGAGCGGCACCATGGACGTCGTATTAGCAGGGAGGTGATCACGACCAGAACTGTCAGCACAAATAGGTACAGACTGCCGACCATGCCAAACATAATGCCGAAGGGTTCATAAGAGAAGGATGCCGGGTTGCGAAAATACCCGCCAAAGCACAAAGCGGCAAGTAAGATAACTCTTGGGAACCAGATAAAAAAATCGTGTTTGAAGGTGGTCGCTTTGGCGTTGCCTATCTTGGCTAGACACTCCTGAGCTGCACCAAATGGGCAGAGACTCTGGCAATAGATATTTTTATTATACGCGATAATATAACCCGCACTGAGTAGCAATAAGATCAGAGGGGTATAGTTACCCAGCCCGGAAATCCATGCCCCTGAGGCAAAGATACCCATGGTCGATGAAGAAAATAGGCTAGCGGAATAGAATCCAAACAAGCCCATGGAGGTCAGTAATAACGCCCAGTTAAATGCGCTCTTTTTCGGGTGGCGGGTTTTGCTTACCCATACCGCAAGGGCGAACATCAATAGCGCAACAATATCCAGCCAGCGGAAGTTCAATATGACACTGGCTGGCTCAGTTAAGGTAAAGCCAAACAACTGCTTGCGCACCGGATCTGCGGCTGCGTTAGTCGCCTGCAACAGCGCGTTTGAGGACAGGGTGGCACCGCTAATAGCATCAACGTAGATGCTGGTTTTAATATTCTGTCCAAGCAGTTTATCGAGTAACTTTCCCTGCACCACTTTTTCCAGATAGGACGAGGTGTCTTTTGAGGATAATACTGCAACTCGTTTGATCTCTCCCTGATGTGAAACTGTCAATGCCACCTCCATCGGACCGCCATAACCTATGCCGCTGCCGATGCCAATCCATTCTGACGCCTGCGTATCTGACTTGCTATGGCCCTGATATAAGCCGGCGCTGATAGCTTGTAAACTGTTTCCATCAGCCAGCAGATCGTTAAGTAAGCCATTTTGACTGTCAGCAATTCGCAGCCCACCCAGATACCAGGCTAGGATCAGCAGCAGAATGGATCCCACACTGGCTAACTTTTCAAAGCGCTGTTTCGATTGTTTGCGTTGTTTCTTTTTCATAGTACCTCAAAAGGCCTTGAGAAACTCCCGTTCCTCAAGACCCTATCTATGTTGTTAACTTTCCTGATGCGACTAGGCCAGTTGCTGTGACTTGTCTCTTAGCACCAGCAGCACTTTCAGCAATCCCGCGCCAGCGATCACTAGCAGGGTGCCGGCAAAACCAAGGAAATACCAACCAGCATTACCTTCGTTTTCGCCTAATAAGGTGAATGCCCCGGCAATGGTCAAGACAAAGCTAAACCACCAGCCCCCGGCAAGCGCCCACTTCCACCAGTTCATACCCAGTTGATGCTCTTTAGCCCACTGGTTTACGCCAGCAAAGAGCAGCACCTGAATCGCGCCTAATAACATCCAAAACAGCGGATCTAGTACAGTTGATTGTGGAAACATTAGATACCCTCCCAGTTGCCGTCATATTCCCAGGTTTTTTCAACCTTCAGATAGTTTTCACTGCGCAGCCACTCTGGCGGCTGATGATAACTGGCAAAGTTTCCTCCACTCCATTCCGCATGATAGTTTTCAGCGTCAGGGTAGTAGAAGAAATTGTGCTGCATTGCCAGCAGTGCGTTACGGGTTAACCCGGTCGGATCACGCGGATCGGATTCTTTTACCAGTGCATGGATCCAGTTGTTCTTACGGGTATAAGGGCAAACCGCGATGCACACGCGACAACCGAGCCCTGTCTCTGACGGCCCCTGCTGCCAGAACCGCCAGCAGCTGTCCTGATTAAATCCATATTTTTTATAACCGCGTACTACGGTATCGGGTTTGTCTGCTTTACTGATAGATCCGCTTGGGCAGGAATCTGCACAGATTTTGCAAGATTCACAGAAATGTCCCATGTGTAGATCAACAGGTTTATCCGCCTCCAGATCCAGGTTGGTGAACACCGCGGCAAGACGGATATTCGGCCCGACTTCCGGCGTCATCAAAATACCATTACGGGTCGCCTCCCCCAAGCCGGCCTGAATGGCCAGCGGCACCATCATGGCTTCATAGTCCGCTCCCGGAAATTGAGGGCGAGCGGCATAGCCCAGCTCACCAAGCCAGGCCGCCATCAGGCCGCTGGCCTGCTTGACGCGGTAGTAGGCATCAAAGGAGGTAGAGTAGCCGATTGCCGCATACATAGGGTCCCAGTTCATCGGCACCCCGAAAATGATCACGTTCTTCCAGTGTTTGGGGATCTCCTCACCCCAGTCCGGCATGCCGCGCATCATATTTTTAAACACAAAGCTTGGGTCCAGTTTAGTGACGCCAACAAGGCTCATGCCAAACTTATTCGCCATCTGTTTGACCAGCTTCGACGCATGCGCCGGCGACTGGAATTCCATCGGCTCGCGCTTCACCCACTTGAAATCATCTTCATCAGGATGCGCTGTTGGTACTGGTGGAAAGTTTGAATGCAGACCTGTACCAAATGCACCAGAATACGCCCAAGCCAATGCAAAGCGGTCACGATGCTTCTCAAGGTTCGCATCGTGCTTCACTTTTTCCCTGAACGACAACAGCATCTCAGGCCAGCGCTCCGGATAGCGGGAGTAATACTCTCGCACCCGCGGATCGGGGATCTGCTGCCAGTCCTTATTTGGTTTCCACCCATCTTTATGCATAGAACCGCCCATACTCATCACACGATTGAACAGGAAATCACCCCATTCAGGCCGCTCGATCGGACCTGCAATATTCAGGCATGGCGCTTTATCGACACGGAACGGTTCACGGTTGAAGTACATGTCCTTGCCAGCTTCGGTTCTACCCCAGCCGACGTTGGCATCCGGATCGCGTCCGGCGACAAAGCCCGCACCAGCTGCAGCGCCGACAGTCGCCGTTGCAGCTGCTATGCCCCCCATTTTGAGGAAATTACGTCGCGAAAGGCTGGCGGCAGCCTCTTCGCTATGCTTTTTATCTACCATTACTTACCTCTTTATATACTTAGAAATTCTGTATTGTTATGCCGTTACCGAGACAAAAATTGCCTGCTGCTTGCGGATTTCGTCGATCTGATTACGGTAGGTGTGCTTGTAGTGATCTGATAGTTTGCTCAGCTCTGCCATCACCTGTTCAGCCTGATCCCATTGCTCCGTGTGGTAGCTGGCGAGGAACATCTGCTCAAGGTTACAGCGGTCAAACGGATCCAGCTCCAGCAGACGCTTAAGATCGGTAATCAGTGGTTTCCACTGCTTGTCCGCTGCTAACGCCTGAGCTCGGATCGCCAGTACATCAAAATCTTCCCTTTTAACCTCGAGGTAACGGCTTAATTCCACAATCGCCTGTTGCTGTTTACCACTTTGATGTGCCCAGATCCCTGCCAAGCGGAGTAGCTCTACAGTCTCGATCTGCTGTGATGCAGCGCGTTGTAACCAGCGGTCGGCATCTTCTAACTTGCAAAGAGCAAGATAACTGCTGACAGCTGTCATATAACTGGCAGGGATTGTCGGATCGATAGCATAAGCTTGTTCGCAACACTCTGCCGCCTGTTCAAACTCTTGTTCTTGATAGTAACAACCAGCGAGGTTCTGATAGCCGCCGGCAAAGCCAGGCGCCTTGTCGATACAGGCCTTAAAATACACGGCCGCTTTTTCCATATCACCACAGCAGATCTGACTGTAACCCAGATAAAACAGACCCATATGATTGTCCGGGTTGAAACTGATTGCTGCGCTGAACGCCTGCTCCGCTTGCTGGTTCTCACCTAGCTGTTGCAGTGCAATGCCCCGTTTTATCTCAAACTCATCTGTTGCCAATAACTGTTGATGATTGTTAATAACACTCAGTGCCAGCTGACAAAGCTGTGCCGAGTTCAGCAGATCAAAGGCGTTACACAACTCGTTTTTTGTGAAAGTTTGTTCGCGCATCACATCGCTGAGTACGGCGCTAAATGTCTCATGCTCAATCCAGTCAAGATAGCGAGGGTCGTTACCATGATTAACATTGCTGAACTGACTTTTTAAGAATGTGAATTTGCTGTTGAGCTGCTCAAGCAGTTCCTTTTTCGGCGCAAACACATGTGTCTGCCGCTGGAGATAACTCAACAAACTCAGCCATTTTTCACTAATCATATATTTACCACTTGTTTATCCGAAAAGAACAACAGAGCCGGTCCGGCTATCTGTTTTAAAACAGTCAGTATAACTGTCGCTGAAGTGGTCAAAAGGTGGTATTGAGCCGAATAACGGTAGAAATGCTCCGTTAATCAAAACGATTGATTTTGATCAACCCCCTACGGTAAGTATGGAATATTTTGTGGATATTAAACCGGAATCCTGAGACGGATCGAGATAGAGGGCCTGCCTCGTTATTCATTCATTGTAACTGCTTACTGTTGTCCCACAACTCAATCGCTTGATACTTTCTTTCATCTAGTCGTAACGGTCATAATGCTTGCTGGCATTGGCTCGCCTATTTTTCTCATTTTTCAATAGATCTATGCTCTGCATGGGAACGAAAAAATTTAAAAATAATTAACCCCTTTTTAAACTTCGTCCGTTTATAGCTAGTAACTGTATCACTACAAACAACAGCAATAACTCATAACGGAGAAGAACAATGAAATATTCGATGCAAAAATCAGCACAAATCGTAGCGCTTTCCAGTGTATTGTTACTTGCCGCCTGCGAGCCGAATCCGCAAGTGGACAGCCCTGCCAATACGAATACCGGTCAGCAGAAAGAACAACTGCTAAACAAAGATAAGGAGACAGGTGCAGAAGCTGCAGACGTAACAGAAGTTGATGCGCTAGAAAGTGAAGAACTAGCAGATCAAAGCTTACGTTTAATAAAAAGTGATGATCAGGTTATTCAGCATGCCGAGAAAGCACGGCAGCAGGTGGTTAAGTTAGAAGAAAAAATACAAGCTCAGAAAAAAGCAGCAAAAAGTAAAACTGCCTATATGGAAAGTGCCGTGGCTAAAATGGCCATTCAGCAACCTTCTTTTCGCCATAATTTTTCCCATAATATACAGGCACCAACCATGCCGCAGAGCAATCGTGAAAACTACTCGCACAATACAGACAATCCATTTAATTTGGTGCTCGATCAACCTGTATCTACCTTTTCTATTGATGTGGATACGGCGTCCTATGCCAATGTACGTCGTATTCTTAATCAAGGTACCTTGCCCCCTTTTGATGCGGTACGAGTGGAAGAGATGATCAACTATTTTTCCTATAATTATGCGCAACCGGAAACTGGGCCATTTTCAGTTTACAGCGAAGTCGGCCCTAGCCCCTTTAATGCACAAAAACACTTAATACATATCGGGATTCAGGGTAACAAAATAGAGGATTCAACAAGACCCGCTGCAAATTTAGTGTTTCTGGTGGATGTGTCAGGCTCGATGAACAGTGCCGATAAGCTGGGTTTATTAAAAAATGCGCTGAAAATGTTAAGCAAACAACTTACTGAGAACGACAGCGTTGCTATTGTAGTTTACGCCGGCGCTGCGGGCACGGTGCTTAAGCCAACCAGGGGGGACAATAATGCCGCGATTGTCGATGCATTAACACGTTTATCGGCTGGCGGCTCAACTAACGGTGGTGCAGGTATTGAACTGGCTTATCGTCTTGCTAAACAGTCATATATTAAAGGCGGAATTAACCGCGTTATTTTAGCCACCGATGGCGACTTTAATGTCGGCATGGTTAATCAACAAGCCTTAAAAAACAGAGTTGAGCAGCAAAGAAAATCTGGTGTTTCTCTGAGTATTTTAGGTTTTGGTCGCGGCAATTATAATGATGCTTTGATGCAGGAGCTGGCACAAAATGGTAACGGTAATGCGTTTTACATTGATAACCTTAACGAAGCACGCAAAGTGTTAGTGGAAGAGCTGTCGTCCACCCTGGTCACCATTGCCAAAGATGTAAAAATTCAGATTGAATTTAATCCCGATATAGTCAGTGAATATCGCCTAATTGGTTATGAAACTCGCGCTTTAAAACGTGAAGATTTTAACAACGATAAAATTGATGCAGGTGATATTGGTGCGGGTCATACGGTGACCGCTATTTATGAAATCAGTTTACGGGGTTCAGCTAATCAAAGTGTCGATCCGCTTCGTTATCAGTCTGCACATAACAAAAAACAGCAAGCTGCTGAGCTAAGTGAAAACACAATCGCGCTTAACGAGCTGGCCTTTTTGAAATTACGTTATAAATTACCACAGCAAAACACCAGCAAATTGATTGAAATGCCGATTAACACGGCTGATATTAAAGCATCTTTGCAAGCCACCAGTGAGGCCTTTCAATTTTCTGCTGCTGTTGCAGGTTTTGGCCAACTGTTACGTGGAGGTGAACATCTTTCCACTATGGATATCAACAAGGTCATTAAGCTGGCACAACAGAGCAAAGGTTTGGATAAACATGGCTACCGTGGGGAATTTATCAATATGGTGAAACTCGCTGATGCTTTAGCGCCACACCTTACTGAAAAACCGAGTTTAGAACAGTAAATTCAGTGATAGAGTTAGCAGTAAATAGATTTAAACTAGGCAATGTTTGCCAACATGTTTTAAATGATGCTAAACAGGCAATAGTTATCAATATAAGGGTAAAGGATTGGACGTGAAGGCTCAGGAAAATATAAGCCGGCAACAACTCGATCAAACACTGATGCTTGCCTATGCAAAGGGAGATGCAGCAGCGTTTGATTTGCTTTATGGCAAGCATAAAATGGCTGTTTATCGCTTTTTTATACGGCAAAATTTAACCACAGCCGTGGCCGAAGAGCTGTGCCAGGAAACTTGGTTTAAACTTATTAATAACAGGGCAAGTTATCAGGCCAATGCATTATTCACCACTTATCTGTTTACCATTGCTCGGCGCATTGCGATTGATTACGCACAAAAGAAAAGTGTGTTATTTGAAAAACAACAGATCGAAGATAACCTATCTAGCTTAGATAACCAAGAGAGTAATAAAACGCAGCAAATAACGGAAAAGAACCATAGGTCGCAACTAGATGCCACAGCAAATCAAGCATTAGCCACTGCGTTAAAACAGCAAATAGCGGCCTTGCCCTATGAGCAACGAGAAGTTTTTTTATTAAAACAAGAAGCGGGGTTTAGCATCGATGAGATTGCCAAGATAACCTTTCAGAACAAAGAAAAAGTGAAAAGCTGTTGGCGTTATGCGTTACAGAAAATGCGTAAGGGGTTAAGTTTTTATGGTAACTAACAAGCAAGATGATAAAGCACTGGCAGAAGACCAAGCCTTTATACAATCACTTTATGATGATTTGTCTGATCAGAATGGTGATGATGCAACTGAGCAGCCTAGTGAGCAGTTAGACCAGCGTATTCTCGCCGCTGCACATAAAGCGGTAGCGGCTAAACCTACACAGCATATAGATGAAATATCAAGCCGACAAACTAGCGATAATGTACAAAAGTTGAGTCACCCTGCTAACAAACCTAAAAAAATGGCCTGGTACTACCCGGCTGCTACGGCTGCTTCTGTATTGTTAGTAGTGACAATTGTTAACCATCAACTAAGCGCCCCAATTAACCCAGTATATGAAGCCCCATTAGCATCGATGGATCATATTACTAAAGCAAAGCAAAGTGAGTCGTTAGCTCCACCAGCAGCAAAAATGGATTTACGCACTTCCAGTGATAAAACGGCGCGAACTTTAGCCGCACAGCAAGCATTTAGAGAAGAAACGCTTGTTGGAGAGTCTGATGTTGCTTTTGTAGAAAGTGATCTGCCGCTGATTGCATCCGTAGAAGTACCTGTTTCCGCTAATAAAGAAGCCATGAAAAGCAGCACTATTGAGCAACAATCCAAAGCAGCAATAGCCAGTGAACCTTTAGCAAGAACAGCACAACAGAGCACAGAAGCAGAGTCTGTTATTGCGGCAGCTAAACCACAACCATCATTAGCAGCCGAACAAGAAACAAAGACAGACATGCTGGCCAGTAATGACTTAACAACAGCGATGCAGAAACAAATGCTTGTTGAACAAACTCAACAAAAACGTCGTTTGGCAGCTAAGGCCAAACGAGAGCCTTCAGTTAAAGGCAGGCAGCTAAGCAAACAAAAGTTAAACTCGCTTTTACCCCCTACTGTTTTGTCGCAAGCTTCCAACTCAACAAAAGCAGCGAAGATAAAAGACAGCCCTTTGCAGAGATAACTTATATTGCAGAAAAATAAAAAAATCTAGCTGTCATTTAAATGCATTCCTACCTGGCCAGTTGATGAAATCATATTCAGTTTGTTTGATCGCATTTATAGAAACATGTATTAACTTTTCGACAAAATAATTCCTGTTTGAAATAAATGTACCCTTAGCTACTTGTCAGTTATCAGTTAAAATTAATTTAAGTGCCCTGTTACTTAAATTATTTTGAAAATTAAGAGAAAAAATATTCGAACAAACTCACTTACTTTCTTCTAGGCTAATTCACCAAAAACAGATCTTGTTTACTTAAAAACTTGTTTGTAAATTTCGTGCCCCTCAAGGTTAATAAACGTCATGCTAAAGACACGGTTCAATTTTAATTGTAAATTCTCGTTAAAACTCACAAATTTAATGGTTCTGGATCCTTACAAATTTTATTAAGTGAATTGGATTCAACGGTTTGGTTGTCTGCGCAGTTTTGTATGAAAGATTAGTTCGGTAATAATCAGTGAGGCTCATTAGTGAGGCTCATTAGTGAGGCTCATTAGTGAGGCTCATTAGTGAGGCTCATTAGTGAGGCTCATTAGTGAGGCTCATTAGTGAGGCCATTAGTGTGGGCTTAGCCGAAGTTTAAGTTTGCAACGCTTGATGAGAAACGGTCAACCGTTCCTGTAAAACCCTGCTTCGGGGCTTGACACATAGATGTCGACTTTTTGATTAGGAGACAGGACTCGGATTACATCATAGTGCTGGTTATTGATAACCAATTGAGTCGTCGGATATATGGCAGCAGACTGTTATCTTCATTAAACTTGCAATAAACGGGGCGTCCATATATGCCCCTTTATAATATGAGTTGTCTACAAATTAGTGGCTAAAAATAACTGGCCGCAACATTCTAGCTCGAAAGTCATTAAAGACTGTCAAACCGAAGAAGATAATAGGTGCGCAAACATCGAAGGCTAAACTGGTTAGGTGATGCTTGAGGTTATGTACATACTCTCAATTATTAACCATCAGTGGGAGTAATTGGGGTTGTACTTTGTGCTGATGAAAATTTAATTAGTTCAATCATTTTGGCTCGAATCAAAGGAAGGCTTCTAGACCTTACGACATCATCTAAAGGTTCATTTAAGGAGACACTATAACTACGAAATCCCTTTTGGGTAGGAATAGACATAGATAGTGGAATACCTTGTGCTATACCTCCTCCAATTAACTCTAGTGCTCGTTCACTTGTTAATACTTCTTTCGGCTCACGTATGGGCTGAAAAATAATACCATTTTCGTCTGAGCGCAACAAAATCCCTACCCGATCAGGCCTCCACTCTTCGTCTAGTTGTGCCATGAAACGCCATGCACAATGCCAGTTTTGGCATACAGGAGGCCTTTCGGAATAAATCTTGCAACCTCCTTTTTCTATCATATGTGAGCAGGCTTGATCGGCAGGCTTTTCAAAATTTTCATCTTTAATGAGAAGAACAACGCAGCACGCTGTACATTCTCCACATTCTCGACCTGGAACTAAATGTGATTCTTTATTTTTACTCAATTATTTCACCAACTGCTTGTTCAATGGTAGATACGGAGTAGTTTAAATTATGTTGTAATGCAAAGGAAACATAATTCAAACTGAGGAGTGACTGTCTATTGCAATAATTTGATAAACTGCTTCCACGCTTTTTCTGCAATTTCTTTTGCATTTGTTTCTATCAGATCTTCATGGGAAACAATTATACTGTCAAAATCCCAACTGAGTATTTTGGTTAATGCCTTAGAGGCCGCTACCTTGTCTTTCCAGCCCAACTGATATTCTGGTGCCGGTTTCGGATTTTCCCACATCCTAAATATGATTTTCCACCAGAGTTTCAATACCCAATTAACATTGTCTGTTTTATCTGTAAAATTTTCTATTAAGTCTACCAAAATTAGTGTGTTAGTGCTCTTATGAAAGAAGGTTACTTCCCATATAAACCTGTTGCCACGAATAAGAACTTGTTCAAAATCATTCTCTAATTGATCATGGGGGATATCTGAAAGAAAGCCATCAAAATTCATCTGAGGTACTTTGCTCTCTATTCCAGGACAAATATAGGTTTTTGCACAAGGGAACGCTCTTTGCGCCGAAAAAACATAAAAATAGTGATATGACCCTAGTGCAATTATGCACTCCACTTTTCCTAAATCATTTATCTCATTTTTGTTTTCTCGTCAATTTCACATGGTGAATGAATAACTAATCCACCACCCGCTAATCTTACGATAGTCATTCTTGAATCAAAATGAGTAGCAGCGTAACTGACCCAAAGGCTAAAAGTTAGCTGATACTAAAATACAAATAGACATTTATAGGCTATTGTCTTTATGCAGAGAACCAAAGCGCTATATACATCGGATAAGGGACATTAAAACATGAACATAGCAGATCTATCAAAACAAAAAAACGGTAAGGTATTACTTAGTATATCCGAGGAAGGGAATTACGAGGCTGGATTGGAATTTGCCAAGCTGGTTTTTAATGGCAAATATTCAGGTGAGGCACTAGATGAAAATGGTGAAGTGGTAACCAAAAAAGACGCCAAGAATAAAGCAAAAATCGATGCAGAAAAGTGTGTATTAAGAGGCGCAGAAGCCGGGATATTAGCCTGCATTGAAGAAGCTGCTGATATGTATTTTTTAGGACGAAGAGAGCCTGGGCAGTTTGGTGGCACTATAGTTAACTGTGACTTCAAAAAATCTGTAGAATTTCATGAAAATCTGCTTAATCATGAGGATGTGAACAATAACATTCTCAGCTTCGCGCACTTCAGATTAGGAATTTTAAATAACCTCATTACAGTGCCTAAAGAAAAGAAAGATTGGGATAAGTCCCTAAATCATTGGGAAAAGGCAAAGGCACTGTCTGGACTTGGTTCAACTTTAGCAACAGCTTCCATTGCTCAATATTATTATTATGAAGAAAAAAACTATGGAATAGCCATTCCTCTTTTGGAGTCAATTTTCAATAGCAGTCCCTATTCCGCTTTACTCTTAGCATTGGCATATAGAGATGCTAATGGTGTTAA
Source organism: Psychromonas sp. (assembly GCA_013619145.1). Classification (GTDB taxonomy): domain Bacteria; phylum Pseudomonadota; class Gammaproteobacteria; order Enterobacterales; family Psychromonadaceae; genus Psychromonas. The sequence continues at coordinate 15,993 of JABXKR010000202.1, forward strand.
AAAAAGCGAGGATAAGTACAATGAATTATACACTTTATGGGACACGAATTCCTAAGAACAGTGTAGTTGCCAAGTATAAATAGCCACTACCTTAGAGTTATTTCCACAATATTTATAAGGCGCAAACGCCCCCTAAGCGCCTTACAAACTACAAGTTGGAAGCCAAATTCACTATGCCACTACAGTGTTCAGCACTCTGTAACCGATTACTGAACACTGCTTACCGAACACAAACATTTATTGAGGCTTTGTCAGTTTAGGCTTTAATGGCATCATCGACTATCTTCAAAGTCGAATGAAGTGAACCAGTCGCACAGATAAATAATCCATGATGACAGAATATTCCATCGGGAATCTGTGCTACTTTTGAAAACTCATCATCACGCAAACCAGCCCAGGATTTTGGGAAGTCCTTACGGTTTGAGAATTCTCCAGGAGCTGATGGAACGGCACGGGCATACCACTTTTCACCATGTGGATATATTGCATATAGAATAGTTTCATTTCCTTTGCTGTTAAACAGGTGTTCTGTCCACTTACAATCTTCAGGAACAATAATATATGAATGTTGTTCATCCAGAGCTTCTTTAAGTGCAACCTCCAATCCATCACGACTATCAATCCAGTGCTTTGCTTGTGCGATTGCAGTCTGAATTAATAGACGCGCCCGTAACACTTCATCGCCAAAGGCTTCATCAGCTTTAGAGTGATCCAGAGGGTTCATCATGGAGATTGACCCCGATAACGATATTTCACGCACATCAGAAAAGTCTTCAATGTGATGAGTTAATGTCACTCCATTATCAATTGCATCAAACTGCCGAATCAAACGTCGACAAACCCTATCTGCAATAAGAGGACAGCCACAAATTTCTGTACCATAATGAGACCATATTAAGCCGATGGATGACATCTTCAAACCATCATCGTATGTCGGGCCATTCTTAAAGTGGTGGTCATATATCTTTTCATCATGATTGTAGTAACCTCCGACATCAACGAGGTAATCACATTTCGCCCATACTTTGGGGTCACGTGAACGGTGTATTTCATACTCCGAGTGCAACATCGACAATGCCGCAATTGCAAAAACATCATCGGCATGAAATGCCCCGCTGTGTGTTCCAAATATCTTCTTCAAAATAATATATCCATTTATGTTAGCACCGAAGCGCGTATTATTTATACTATGTTCCAGTTAAGCATTTGAACTTAAGTCTTTTTATCCACCACCAAGAGACCAAGTTTCTTTAAAGAAAAGGTTTGCTGATTATAGAAAGAATAAAAGCCCTTTACCAAAAAAAGTTGATTTGAACAGGATGCTTTATCTCATTATGCTCCGTTTGCGACAAAACCTTATCGGAATTTGTTATTCTCCTTCGTAAATATCCCTGTTTTATGTCTGTTTCTACCCGATTGGCAGGCGGTGCCCCAAACGGTAGCGAGATCTCGTATTGCCTTTTGCCTCTAAGTCGTTGAGGCGGAAGCGCCTAAGCGCAATCGTTCAAGCAGCGCATGAC
>JABXKR010000205.1 GCA_013619145.1 Psychromonas sp.
TAACCAAACCAGTGTTAAATTGTTAATTGCAGATAAAATATTTAAAGATTTTTTAACCAGTCAAGATGCACAACGTATGCAAGGTTATGAAGATAAATTCAGCGTGGCACAACAAGATGTTAGTGATGCTCTTGGTAAATTGGCTAAGGTTTCAGCTGATAACCCTGCATTAAGCAGTCAATTAAGTGAATTACTCGCTATCGAAGAGCGTTACTTCTCTGAATCTAATAAAGCGATGGACAATTATAAAACCCAGTTGAATGCGCAGCAGAAAAGACAAAAAACCGCGCGCCGTTTCCAGAAATTACAAACAGATTTACGCTTAGGCATGATCGAATATATTAACGACAAGGGAACGGATACTGTTAAATTATTGGCAAAAGGTTATTTTGATAAATTAAAGTCGATAGAAACAAGTACTTCAGATGCATTATCTAGTGATGACATCAGTAAAATCAGTAAGGCGATGAAAGCTAATAAACGCAGTGTAACGCGCCTGAAGTTTGCTTACCAAGGTATTATCACGCAGCTGCCGGGTTTTAAGGAAGAGTTTGACGCATCAACCATGCAGTTTATTCAGGATGCGGGCAAAAAAGGCGGCGTACTTGATCAACATTTTACCTATACAAAAGCGCGAACTCTTTTGTATGCCAACATTGCCGTTCTTGCCGGCGAAGTTGATCAGGCGATGACTATCCTTGAAACTTTTCGCGCTGAAGCTGATCAACTGATGAACAGCGCTATTGATAATGCGAATAAGATCTATACGGATGGTTATGCCAAAGCAATTGTGATGGGCGGAAGTGTAACCGTTTTCCTTCTGTTCCTTGCCTGGTTGCTGGCACAAAATGTGCGTAAACCTTTGGTCTCTATCCTTAAAGCGCTTGAAGCTTTAACCGCTGGGGATATGACCGAAAGGGTAAATGGCAATACATTTATCGAATTCAACCAACTCAGTGCTCATATCAATACGCTGGCGTCCAATCTGCAGGATATCCTGCGTAAATTAAGTTCAACGTCAGGCAATTTAGCGGAAGTGTCAGCACAGAATCAATCCACCATGACTCAGTCCAGAGCGCGTTTAAATGAGCAGCGGAATCAAACCGCATCGGTTGCTACTGCTATGACAGAGATGGAACATTCAGTTAAAGATGTTGCCACGAGCGCACAGAGTTCTATGGATAAAGTGCATGATGTTGAAGTTGCAGCGAAAGCCGGCCGAGATGTCATGAGTGACAATATCTCGACTATTCATCTGTTATCAGAAAATCTTGATGAGTCGGTTAAAGTGGTTTCAACTGTTCAGGAGATGAGCAGCGATATCGGCTCTATCCTGGATGTTATCCGCCACATTGCAGCTCAAACTAATTTACTGGCACTGAATGCCGCGATTGAAGCTGCGCGTGCTGGTGAACAGGGACGGGGCTTTGCTGTTGTTGCTGATGAGGTCAGAGTGCTGGCGGAACGCACCACTAGTTCAACTGCCGAAATTGAAGATATGATTCAAAATCTGCAGCAGAAATCAGGGCAGGCATCAACAGTAATGCAGGCCTGTGTTACTGAAATGAATAAGAGCTTAACGCAAACATCTGATGCTAATAGCGCGATGGAGGAAATTCAGGCGAATATTATTGAGATTAGTAAAATGAGTTACCATATAGCGCATGCCGCGGAAGAGCAAAGTTCAACAACCAACTCGATTGCACGCAGCCTGGAAGATATTAGTCAGATAGCCGACGATAACAATTTATCGATGGAACAAGTAGCGCAAGTAAGCGGCAAACTGGATGAACTGGCGCATCAGCAGAATGAGTTGGTGCATCGATTTAAAGTCTAGTTTAATTGACCAAACTTAATTTCGATGTAAGTGGTCACTTGCTTTGCTGGTGCCGTTAGTGAGACTCTGTGGTTAGAGTGTGTACTTTTAGAGGGAATTATCTTTAGCTGAAATTTTACCTATTTAAATCTGGGTTTATCTGCGCGAAAAATGATTAAGCGAATAAACAGCCTGTTAAGCCGGTGCTGGTTTATTCGCTTTTATCTTTTTTATCTGTTGGAAAATTTAGTTCCTTTTCTGCTTTTTTGTCTGCACTCTGCTTATACCATTCTAGATAAATATCTGCTCTTTTATGCTGGTTAAAAGCAACTATCTCTGCGTTATAAGTTTTGTAAAGGGAATGACCATTTACAAAACTCATGCCTTGATATGATTTATTTTTCCTTCGCCTGAATTGACCACTTACTTACCTAGAATAGTATTACTTAGATTCTAATGAGATAAAAATAATTTTTTATTGCTTGTTCAATATCTAATTTTATATCCGTAATTATTACTTGTTGTGATCCAGGTAATGCTTCCTTATAAATCACCTTGTCTACTGTTTTTTTTGTAGCATAGTACCGGTATGTAAGCGCTTTCTTTTGGGCGGGTGAACAATTCGTTCCTGCAAATAAGCCGTTATAAACGCATTGTTTACAGAGTTTACACCGCGTCTAAGATTCGCATTTCAGTGAGCCTCATAATCTACATCTTCAAGTAGTTTGGGTATATAAATAATAATGCAGTTAACAGGAGAGTAGAGTGTCGAGTAAATACAATAAACATATGTCATTAGCTGGAATTAATTTTTCAAATCTATCTGATGAGGAGCTGGGGGGGATTGCGGCAAAGATTGTTGCGGATAAGATCCATGGCATCTCATTTAGTCCTTATATAGAAGGGCAGGGGCCGGGTACACAAATTGGTGAAGCACAGATCCGTGAGCGATTAAAAATCATCCAGTCAAATGTCAACTGGGTACGTTCATTTTCCTGTACTGAGGGTAATCAACAGATCCCTGCAATAGCGCAACAGAACGGCCTTAAAACTATGGTCGGTGTCTGGTTAGGCGATGATTTAGAGATGAACGAAAAAGAACTGGCCAATGCTATCGAAATAGCAAAAGCGGGTCATGTCACTATTCTGGCTGTGGGTAATGAAGTGCTGCTGCGCGGTGATCTAACTGAAGATCAACTGATTGACTATATCAACCGTGCCAAACAGGCGTTGCCTGATATTGAAGTCGGCTATGTTGATGCTTATTATGAATTTGAAGAACACCCTCGTGTGACAGAGGCCTGTGACGTTATTCTGGCTAATTGCTACCCGTTCTGGGAAGGTTGTCCTGCGGAATACTCCCTGCTGTATATGAAAGATATGTATCGCCGTGCCGTTCGTGCTGGCGGTGGCAAGAAAGTAATTATCACTGAAACTGGCTGGCCAAATGTCGGCACAGCAGAAGGGGGCGCGGTAGCCTCTAATGAAAATGCAATGAAATATTTTATTGATACCTACTTATGGGCAGAGGAAGAAGGGATAGAAATCTTTTATTTTTCATCTTTTGACGAAACCTGGAAAGTGGAAGCTGAAGGAGATGTCGGTGCCTACTGGGGGCTTTGGGATAAAGAGGGTAAATTCAAATATATTGACAACGTAGAACAGTTGCAAGAGAGCGCATAGAATGGAATTAGTAAAGAGTAATAATGCAATGGAACTGCAGCATGGCAATGCAATATGTTATTCCGGATATCGTGAAGGGCAGAACCCTTGTGAAGGTATTTACCCGAGTTACGAGGAGATAAAGGAAGATCTGCTGATTCTGGCGGACAACTGGAAATTTCTCAGACTGTATGATTGCGGCATACATGCAGAAACAGTGCTGCAGGTGATCCTAAACGAGGCGCTGGATTTTAAGCTGATGCTCGGTGTGGATATGGCGGCTGAGATAAGCAACCCTCAGTGCCCTTGGGGGGCTGAGTTCAGTGAAGAGCAGCTCAATGATAACCGCCAGCATAATAGCGATGAAATCGGCCGCTTGATTGCTCTGGTGGAAAAATACCCTGAGATTGTCTTTTCTGTTTCGGTCGGCAATGAGGCCAGTGTCGACTGGACGGACCATATGGTGCCGGTAGAAAACCTGATCGGCTATGTGCGCAGAATTAAAAGTGCTATTAAACACCCGGTTACCTTTTGCGAAAACTATGTCCCCTGGACAAACAAGCTGCAGGATCTGGTCGCTGAGTTGGATTTCATTTCAGTGCATACCTATCCGGCATGGGAATATAAAACCTTAGATGACGCGCTTGAATATACTAAACAGAATTATTACTCGGTCGCGGATCATTACCCGGGTAAACCGGTCGTAATTACTGAGGCAGGTTGGACAACGGCTTCTAACGGACGGGGCATAGAAGCATGGAATGCTTCAGAGGAGCTGCAGGCTGCTTACTATCAGCAATTACTTGAATGGACCAGCAATGAGAAGATACTCACGTTTGTTTTCGAAGCGTTTGATGAGCCTTGGAAAGGTGATTCTCATCCGCTGGAGCCGGAAAAATTCTGGGGACTGTTTAATGTTGATCGTACGCCAAAACTGGTTATGCAGGAACTCTACAAAGAACTGCTATTAAAACGCAGGGCATAAGCTGCAGTGATAACTGTTGGGCTCGCCGTTAGGTAGAGCCCGTAAACCAGACCAAGGCGGTTGTCATGGGAAAATAATCATTGCTTCAACCGCGAAATTAAGGCTAGTTTATTGCTGGACAATAGTTGTCTGTCCTGCTTATCTTTCCATCCTTTATTCCTGTAAATCGAATATCAACAATATATCTGCATTGTGATCTGACTAACGGTTTAAAAATTGATGCTTTGCTATAAATTATTTTAATTCGCTGCTGCAATGAATAAGGAGGCTCAGTTTGGAGTTATATGACAAATATGAACAAACTATGAAAAATAGCCCTCATGTGGTTATTTTAGATGCTGGTGCAAGTGTCTCTGCAATTTCTTGTGATGATGAAAACCCAATAAACACTCCTCTGCTCAATGGTTTTCTGAAAAAAATATGGTTAAGCGATTCAATTAGCGATATTGGGTTAAAGACAGCAAACAATACTCTGGAAGATATCTATACTCAGCTGGCTGCACGAAACGAATACGCTGAAATACGCAATGAACTGGACGAGACAATCCGAAAATATTTTGCTTCATTTACGATCCCGGATAAAGTGACGACTTATGATTTATTAATTCTTTCGTTACGTAAAAAAGATTTGCTTGCCACCTTTGACTGGGATCCTTTGTTACTGCAAGCTCATCAGAGAGTGAGTAAAATCACTGATGATATCCCTGATTTGGCTTTTCTACATGGAAATGTAGTGGCTGAATGCTGCCCTAATCATAAGTATGGCGGGTTAATCGAGTCAGCTTGCTCCGAGTGTAATAAACCGTTTACTAAGCATATCTTATTTTATCCAGGCAAACAGAAAGAGGACTATGCAGATCCGTTTACATTTGATCATTACAAAGTACTGAAAAACTATCTGCAAAAAGCTTACCTGATATCGATATTCGCTTGCGACGTAACAAAAAGTGATGTTGAGGGGCTTGAATTTATTGATGTAAGGCCAGATGCTGCATGGAAAAAATATGTGCACCCGTATCATTACAGGGCTTATTCCGGCTTCTTTAATTCATGTTTAGCAAAACACCCACGCAGGACAACGGAAGCATTTTTTGATAGAACTGAAAACTGCATTTATTCCGATCCGGCAACCCCTTTTAGCGAGACAATGGACTTTACCGAGTTAAAAACGCTTGTAGGGAAATTAGTATTAGAAGAAAAACGCCATAGAGAAAGCTATCTTACAGTTGCATAAAGTGGCTAGCCAATAAGCACAATAGCGAAGCAGCTTCTGCCTTTGCTTTTAAGGCTGTTCAACTTACTCTGAAAAACAGCTCATACCAACCCGCTTAATATTATGGTCTATTTGTGGAAGTGCGCCTTCAGTCGCGCCTATCATATTGCGCGGTTAAAACCGCACTTCCAAAAACAAAAACAAAAACAAAAACAGATCAGTTAATTTTACGGATTGGTATTACAGCATACAATTTTGTCGTTTTACATTGATTGCAGGTAATTGCGTTATTAGCGCTTGTAACTCTTCAATACGCGTTGAGTGAGAAGGGTGAGTTGATAATAGTTCCGGTGGCTGATTACCAGTAGATGCTTTAGCCATATTTTTCCACAATTCAACGCTTTGCTTCGGATCAAACCCCGATTCCGCCATAAGTTGTAAGCCAATGACGTCAGATTCAGACTCTTGTGCCCGTCCGTAAGGCATCAGTATGCCATACTGCACGCCTAATCCGAGTCCAGCCATCGCGATACTTTGATACTCACTACCGCTCATGACTGCATTTGAAAGTTGTAAGCCTGCATTTGCTAACTGACTGCGGGAAACCCTTTCATTACTGTGCTGTGCCATTACGTGACCAATTTCATGACCGATAACCGTTGCCAGCTGATCCTGATTATTAGCAATCTTAAGCAAACCCGTATAGATACCAATTTTTCCGCCAGGTAGTGCGAAAGCATTCACTTGCTCGCTATCAAAAACAACAACTTCCCATTCACTAAAATCTGGCTGAGGCCCTAAACGAGTTGTAATTGCATTAGTTACGCACTGTACATAGGAATTAATTTTTGGATCGTGATTAATTTTTTCCTGTTTCTTCAATTCTTCGAAAGACTGGCTGCCAAGTTGCGACATCTCACTGCCGGAGAAAAGTAAAACCTGCTGGCGCCCGGTTGGAGAGCTTGCGCATGCAGAAAGCATCAATGAGGTGATAATCAATATTGCCAGTAATAATGGTTGTTGGGTTTGCATATCAGTGACTCCATCTATTGTTTAATCTCTTTAAGCTGCACAGGTAAAGCGTTTTATCGCGTTGCCATGCATAAAAATATTCACAACTAAAAGTTAGATCGAATAAGGATATTAGTCAAAAAAAGCAGGAAAGTAGGGGAGTTAAATCGTAGCAAGGGTTATTTGTATTTTGTAAATAATGTGGTTGATTCATTGCTGAATTCAACCACATTGTGATCAGTTTACTTTAATAAACGAATCGGTTACTTAGCTGGATATTCAAAACGAATATTATCCACTTTCAGGGTCATAACACCTAAAGGCTCAATAACCAGTACATTAGTTATTGCTTTGATGTCTGCTTTGTTTCCACCTGAGAACCTGTTTCCACCCGCAATTAAATCAGCCACTTTGATGCGTACTTCGCCCCATGTGCCAACTGCAGGTTGCGTGACAGTAATATCACTGGCTTTAGGCCAGCCGCTATCCATTTTCACAAGCAGTTCAGTATCACCTTCCATACTTTCAACATTAAGATCAAATACTAATTCACCATTATCCATCCAATGACTGAGATCAGTTTGTGGAGCACGTAAATAAACATTACCGGCTTCGCCAGTTTTAGTTATTTTCCACACTTTGCCGCGACCTGCTTCTTCAACTTCTTCTTGAGTTACAACTTTGTCTGGATTGTAGCCGTCAAAAGCCATACCGACACTCAATTCATCTTTGTAAACATCAAAAACAGGGCCTTTACCGAAATTACCGTCACCGATTAGGATTTCCGGCTCAGCAACACCTTCAACAAATTTGGCTTGATCAGAGATACTTGCACAGCCTTTACCTTTCCATCTGTCAGCAGAGCAGCGGTAAACACGTACATAGTCAATCGCTAATGTTTGCGGGAATACAGATGAATCAATTCCGCCATTATTGGCATTGGCAGCCCAGTTACCACCGACTGCAAGATTTAGCAGCATATGGAATTTCTGGTTAAAAGGTGCATTCTTGCCGCCACTGACAAATATGCCATCTTCCATATGCTGGCTGTACCAGCCTTCCTGTTTTTGTGTTGCAAAATGAACATTGTCAATATACCAGCGGATTTCACCTTCTTCCCACTCAATGGTATAAGTATGGAAATCATCGGCTGGGTTTACGTTGCCTGGAAGATGCGTTGCTTGACCAGTAAATACATTGTCCGGCCAAGGTTTACCGTAATGCAGGCTACCAAATACGCGTGACTCAAGCTCGTCTTCTGCAGCCCCAGTTTCGGTAGAAGGGGTCTTCAGATTAACCGCTTCCATAATATTTTCTTACCGAACGTAATTTAGCCGATGTATAAGGCAAGGTTCTAGTGCCAGGATTGCCGTCTGCATTATCCGGGCCTGTAAAGCTTCCCTTTTTAGCAACAATGTTCAGCACGCCATCTTGAACAAACGCATTGCTGTCACGACCGGTATAACATTGCTGTTCATTGTTACCGCCACCCCAACAGTCTTTTACACGCTCCCATTTCTTTTTATCAATTTCGCTACCATCAAATTCATCACTCCAAAGCAGTTTCCATTTATCAGTTGGCGTGACTGCTTCTGCTGTCAGTACCAGTGCTTTTGGGGTTGAGGTTTTCTCAAGTGCGTCATCTGCCGTTGCAACTTTGCTATCAGAGGCGCAGCCTGCCAGCGATATCGCCAGTGCGACAGCTGTTATTTTGGCTGTTGAGTATGGTGCAGTCTTCATCATTTATCCTTTCCTTATATGGACTAAAATAGATTGTAAGCGCTTTCTTTATATCATTATTATATCCGAGTTAAAAATATAACCGTTCATATATGCGCTATTAACATCCTTATTTGCGAGCAACTTCACAACTGTTTTTAAGTGATTATTTAATTATTAATACTTTTATAGCTCAATTTGTTTACGCTGCTTTCTCTCTTTAACTTTATTTTAACTTTAAAACCCTAATATTGAAATTCACGCAGATATTGTGACCTCTATCAATGAAAGCGCTTACATTGTGTGATTTTGCTCACTTTTCGGGCGGGTTTTGATCTATATACTCAATTTCGTAAAGTGATTAACTGATTCTCAGGTGCAGATTGTTAGCAAAATCTAACTAATTGGCGTTGTTCCTAAGCAGATTTAATCATTTTTTTTTGCAATAAAAAGAAAGCGGTTACTTTTTACCAGGAAGGGACTTTATCAGTCCGATAACAGTACGAAAATCAAATAACAACTCGTAAGGAACATATGGAAATGAAAGCAATTAAAGGTTTTAAATTAGTAAATACAGCCCTTGCAGCGGCTTTGGCATTAGCTTTATCTGGTTGTGGAGATGAGCCAGTAAATAATAACTTGCCGGAAGTACCTCAGGTACCTGACACATCAGATACACCAGACATACCAGACACACCAGATACACCAGACACACCAGATACTGGTGCAAAAGACGAGACTATCTTTTCTGATGATGCTAAATCAGGCTGGACAACATTTGACTGCTGTGCTGAATCAGCACCAACTATTCAAACGGAAACAACTGGCGATCATGGTACTGTCGTTGAGTTTTCTATTGGTGAATACGCTGACACTGTATTAGGCTTTCAAACTTCAACGCCGCTTGATGTAACAGAAATTGCAGAGACTGGTACTCTGGATTTTGATGTTAAAATAGTAACGCCACCAACGGCTGAGCCTAGAAATGCTCGAGCATTAAGCATCACTAAGTGGTATGTAAAACTTGAAAGTAATGGCGGTAAAGATGCTCCGGGCGCCAGTGGCGAGAATGCGCAAGTTGAATTAACAGCACTGGAAATTGGTGTCTGGAAAACTATCAGCGTTGATCTGGCTGAGTTAGAAAATCAGGGGCTGGATCTTTCTGCTATTGATAATGTGATGATTTTCCCTGAGTGGGGACAAGGTGCGGGCACCGTTTACCGGGTTGACAATCTAGCTTTCAAAGAGAATGCAGCTTCAGATACACCTACTGACCCAGATACGCCTACTGATCCAGATACACCTACTGACCCAGATACGCCTACTGACCCAGATACACCTACTGACCCAGATACACCTACTGACCCAGATACACCTACTGACCCAGATACACCTACTGACCCAGATACACCTACTGACACTGACCCAGATACACCAACTGATCCAGTAGACCCAGAACTGGAAGAAGGTCCCAATCTTGTTGTTAATGGCGATTTTGCAGATACGACACTTCTTGCTGACGCTGGAACACATAGTGTATGGACTTCTCCTGCCAGTGACGATGCAACAGTTACCATTGCAGACGGAGTGCTTACAGCTGAAGTGACATCTATAGGTGGCCAATGGGATACTCAAATATGGAATGAGGTTCAAGTTACCGAAGCAGGAGCTTACATAGTTAAATTTACCGCAAGTTCAACCGTTGATAGAGATGTTTTATTTAGAGTTGACGGAGTTGAAATAGCTGGCGCGGGACCAGGTTCTGATGTTATCTGTCACTTAACAAGTACGCCAACAGAATGTACTTTGAAGATTGATGAGACTTTTGGATTAGCAGGAAATCCTAGACTGAAGATCGTTTTAGCACTTGGTGGTTTGGAAGCAGAAGGAACGACTAGTGTAGCCTCAACAATCACAATGGATGATTTTTATCTTGGAACGTTAGCTGAAGCAGTAGCTGCAGATACAGCAGAATTGGAAACTGCAATAGCAACAGCGCAGGTACTGCACGATGGTGGAGCAGACGAGTCATTAAAAGCTACGTATCAGGCAGCAATAAATGCCGCACAACTAGTAGTAGATGATGTAGATCTAACTCAAACAGAAGCAGATGCAGCGTTAGCAGCACTGGCAACAGCAACAGGAGAATTTGATCCTGATTCAGTACCAACGCTAGGAAACCTTGTAGTTAATGGAAACTTTGCAGATACGACACTTAATGCTGGTGCATGGGGCTATTCTACCGGTCAAGATTCTGTCGTTGCCATTGCAAACGGAGAACTTACTGCTGAAATAACAACTGTAGGTGGGCAATGGGATACTCAAATATGGAATGAAGTTCAAGTAACCGAAGAAGGAAATTACAAACTTGAATTTACCGCAAGTTCAACGGTTGACAGAGATGTTCTTGTAAGAGTTGATGCAATTGAATTAAATGGAGATGGAACAACGGGCCCAGCTTCTGATGTTATTGCTCATTTAACAACTACTCCGCAAACATTTACTAAATATGTTAGTGGAAGTGCTTTTACAGGAAATCCTAGGTTTAAGATTGTAGGGGCATTTGGTGGGTTGGAAGCTGCAGGAACGACTAGTGTCGCTTCAACAGTAACATTCCATGATGTTTATTTTGGCACTTTTGAAGGGGAATTACCTACCGATACAGCAACGCTGGCTACGGCAATAACACTAGCACAGAACTTGTATGATGATGCAGAAGAGGGTACAGCAGAAGGTCAATATGATGCTTCAAAAGCTGATCTTCAAACTGCAATCGATGCCGCACAAGCAGTAGTGGATAATGCAGATGTAACTCAAGAGCAAGCAGATGCAGCGGTTACAGCATTAGCTGCAGCAAGAACTACTTTTGAAGCAGGATTTGTTGTTCCAGGAATACCAGGAGCACAAATATCAACGCCAGCTGGCGATATAAATTACACACCAGCCCAATGGGATACAGGAACAACTCAAGATCTAGTGTATGCAGATGATGCAACTTATTCGCCAAGTATTCAGTTGGTAGGAACTGGTGGATGGGGAACAGCACTGGCAATGACAGGAATCCCGACCGGAACTCTTGCTGAATATGATCGTATCAATTTCAAAGTAAAAACAGGTGATTTCACAGATATCAAAGTAAAAGTTCCTGAAGTAGAGATGACATACGCATTAACAACAGGTACAGCTCTTGCTGACGGTTGGGTTCAAATGAGTATTCCAATGAGTGATTTTGGTGTTGCACCAGCTACAGCAGATCAGTTTGCAATATTTGGACCTGGAGGCACAGGAACAATTTTATTGACTGAGATTAGTTTCTCTCTAGATCTCTAGACCCATAACTGCTACACAACCATAGCCGCTAGTGCTGTACCATTAGGTATAAGCTAAGCGATAAGCCAAAAGAGTAACGATACTTTATCGTTACTCTTTTTTTTATTGCGGATTTTACTGAAAAGTAATTTTTTCCAACGAAGTATAGAGCCGATAGATACTGGTCGTTGGTAGCTGTTTTTAAGTTTTAGAGCACTGTGTCAAACTAGCTATAAAGACAAAAATGAGAGCTGGCTTTTAATTTATGAAAGCGCTTTCAAAGTTGTGTTGTAAATGCATCTTCAGGGTAATAATATTAAACAACATTACAAATAGCTTTTTTTTATCGCACAATGAAAGCGCTTACTTGGCGTTGTGTAAGGTTCATTACCGATACAGTCCGTCGAATTAAAAGTAATTTGTAAAAAGACAGTCTATTAAGACAAATTGTCGATCAATTAGGCGTGTTAACAATTTAGTAATAAAAAGGAAAGTAAAATGAAAAGAAGTAGTTACAAAATATTTTTAGCGGCATTCATATCGATATTTATGTTTGCATGTGGAGATGAACCAGTGAATACCAATACGCCTGTAGAGTCGCCTGACGATAACAATCCACCTGTTGATATAGTTGGGCTTCAGCCTCAAGCTGTAGTAGCCGAGGCGCCTACAGCAAAATCTGGCGAGCCGATCTTAGGTAACCCTGATTACCAGGCTATCTCTTACGGTGCGTACAGAGCTGCAACGCGCGAAGATGCTACCGTGCCGAGTGTCGCTGAACTTAAAGAAGATATGCTTATTCTGCAAGCTATGGGTATCAAGGTACTAAGAACCTATAATACGCAAGATTTCCCTGATACAGCGAATTTACTAATTGCAATTGATGAGTTAATGGAAGCTGACGAAAACTTTGAGATGTATGTAATGCTTGGTGTTTGGGTACAAGCACAAGGCTCTTATACCGGTTCAGTAGATAATAGCACTGAAGATACAGTGATGAACCGTGCAGAGATGGATGCTGCAATACAGATGGTCAATGATTACCCTGAAATCATTAAAGTGATTGCGGTTGGTAATGAAGCTATGGTTCAGTGGCAGGCACATGATATTCCGGTCAGTGTTGTTCTTAACTATGTTAATGAATTACAGGACCTTAAAGACGCAGGCACTATTCCTGCTGATATCTGGATCACCAGTTCTGATAACCATGCGGTTTGGTCAGCAACGGATCCAAGTTCAACGAGTCAAATCGATGATCTGAATGCTTTAATTGCTGCGGTTGATTATATATCACTGCATACTTACCCGTTTCATGATACGCATCACGCTCCAACTTTCTGGCAGGTACCTGCCGATGAAGCAGGGTTAACTGATCAACAGAAAATTGATGCCGCTTTAGTAAGAGCTCAAGAGCGTGTTATTGAGCAGTATACGGCTGCGCAAACTTATATGTTAAGTATTGGTATCAATAAGCCTATTCATATCGGTGAAACCGGCTGGTCAACTGTGGGTAGCCCGGGTGGTGAAGATTTCACTGAGTCAGGCTCAGCTGCAGCAGATGAGTATAAACAAAAAGTTTCTCATGATGCGCTGCGTGCATGGTCAAATGAGTTTGGCGCCTCTGTTTTCTTCTTTGAAGCGTTTGATGAGCAGTGGAAAGCAGGTACTGATAATCCGGCAACTCATCCTGAAAAACATTTCGGTATGATTGATATGGCTGGCAAAGCTAAATATGTTCTTTGGGATCTGGTTGATGCCGGTGCATTTGACGGTTTAACTCGAGATGGTAATGCAATCACTAAAAGCTATGGCGGTGATGTGAATGCGATGATGGCCGATGTATTTGTGCCACCTTCAGCGCCGGTAATTGTAGTACCGGGCGGCGAAGAGTATGTTATTTTCGACAGTGCATTGCCTGAAGCTTTCAGAGCAGACGGTTGGGATGATACAGCTTTCCTAGGTGAAGCTACTGACGAGCTTCAATTAACGCCTCCATCTACAGGTGGAACTATAGCTGCATGGGGCTGGGGTGCTGGTGTTACGCTACAAGCGACTGGTGCTACAGACCTATCTTTGTATGAAAGCGGCAGTCTGCAGTTTGATATCAAAGGCACGACAACTACAGCTATCGATGTTGGTTTCATCACGGGCGTTTATCAATGGCCTGACGGCGGAACAGAAGTTAAAAGCTCTGTCGTATTTGGTTCTGGCGGCCGAGCGCTTACCGGCGAGTTTGTTACTTATACAATTCCGATGAGTGAACTGAATACAAACGGAGCTGATTTTACAGATGTGACAAGTCTGTTTTATTTCAGCGGCACAGCTGAAGATGCAGGCACTATTGAGGTAAGAAATATCTCTTTTATTCAATAACGCCAGCTAGCTACGCTTATTAAAGTGAAGCGCTAAAACGGCCTTGTATCCCTGTGATTCAAGGCCGTTTTTTATTTTTGTACTTTCCACGTCACTGCAGTTCCTGTCTTAAACTATTGAAAATTCAAACGGCTAAATAGTTTCTTATCTATCCATCTATCTAATACCTTTTATTGCAATTTCAGGCTAGGTAGATACCGCCTGAAAATGAGGTAAAGCTCACATGAAAGCGCTTACATGTGTGACTATCATCTCTTTTTGCTCGAATTTTAATCTATATAATACGCATCCAAGTGGTTGATAACTTAAAAGTCGTAATATTTTGCTTGCTCTGTTATTTAGCCATTTTTTCACATGCCAAAAGTAAGCGCTTACAATCTTGTTTTTGACGGTTCTAAACTGAAAGTAATAGAGGTATGAAAATCAAATGGATATGAAAATGAAAGTAATCGTGTTGAGCACATCGCTTGCATGGTTACCATTGTCTGGTTGTGGTGGTTCAGGGGGACAGGAGAACACCACTCCTCCCGTAGATCAAAACAGCGCGCCAGTATTAAATGGTGCGCCGCTGACCAATGCCCAGGAAGGCAGTGAATATCAATATCAATTATCGGTCAGTGATGCGGATGGCGATCCAATCACATTCAGCGCAACCACAAAACCTGCCTGGCTGAGTTTTTCCGATAGCGGTTTATTATCCGGTACGCCAAGCACTGAAAATATCGGCAATGAAAATATATCACTAACATACAGTGATGGTACTGAGACAAAATCATTTGATTTCACCCTTGCAGTCAGCGCTCAGCCTGCTGAAGTTAATGCAGCACCGGTATTAAACGGCCAACCCATTAGCAGCGCACAAGTTGGAAGCGAGTATAGTTACCAATTAAATGTGACTGATGCTAATAATGATCCGATAACATTCAGTGCAACCACAAAACCTGCCTGGCTGAGTTTTTCTGCTAGCGGCTTACTGTCCGGTACGCCAGGCAGCGACCATATCGGCAATGAAAATATCGCATTAACCTACAGTGACGGTACTGTTACAAAACAGCTGAACTTCACAATAGCAGTCAGCACTCAGCCTGCTGAAGTGAATGTTGCGCCTGTATTAAACGGTCAAGCTGTTACCAATGCGCAAATCAACAGTGAATACCGATACCAGTTAAATGTAACTGATGCCAATAGCAGTGATACCATCTCTTACAGTGCGGTTTCGATTCCTTCCTGGCTAAACTTTTCTGCTACTGGCTTACTGTCCGGTACGCCAACCACCGCTAACCTTGGCGATGTTGCTATTAAATTAACTTACAGTGACGGTGAATTTACAGAGGCGCATAACTTTACTATTGCAGTCGCTGAGAGCTATCTTGTAGAGCCGCCCGTTATTGCTGCAAGAACGACGGTTAATGCTGCCGATCCTAGTACTTATAACATCACCTCCTACGGGGCGGGCAGTATCTCAGACGGCATTAATCCTGCCGGTTATGGTTGCAGCGAAGACTATGGTTACTGGATTCATGGCGCTGGAGTTGTTGAGCCCGGTATTGCCGGTTGTAATAACGGCACAGCAATTGGCGCGCCAACTTATCTTCATCCGCAAGTGATTGGTGAGAAAGCCAGTCAACCGACACCGACCCATAAATGGTGGGGCTCGATTTCTTTCCTTGGTGAGATGGAAGTCGGTAATCCCAATAATGCCGCTTATATTACCCCCGATCCGATTTATGCCCGAATTTCCAATAAAGGGGTACGAATTTTAGGTCTTCCTAGCGGTTTAGGCGCTTATGAACCCACTGGATTTAGTCGCTATGGTTACAATATACCGGATCCGTTCAGTGAAGTGTTCGACGGTATTGCAGTGGCAAACTCAGAGTTCAGTGAGCTGCAGGCTTACTTGAAAGATTACAGCGACGGCTCTGTGACAGTGCAATGGCAGTCCGGCAACAAACCGGTAATGGAAGGGACTTTTGTGCATGGCTCGCCTTATGTTTACTTTAAAGCGTTCCGTGGTGAACTGGTGATTAAAACTTTAAGAGAAGATGGTGGTGAAAAAGGCACCTTCTACAGTAAAGACAATCATTTAGGTGTCTGGACAAGTGTTGCCGGAAATCGTCATGACTTTATCATTTCCGGTGAAGGTGAAACGACATTTGCGAACAGCAGCTCTAATGAGATCACAGTTAGCAATGCCGCTAACGAACTGACGGTTGCCTACCTACCAGGTAATAACGGCGCAGTTCCAACTTCAACAACAGCCGACTTTTTTGCGCAGTCAGCACGTAATGTGGTGCGTAATGTAGATATTGATTACGCCGTGGATCGCAGTGATAACTCGGTTACTGTTTCTCACCGCTACTTGGACAAGGATGGTGCCGTAATTGAAACTATTGCCGGCTTACAGCCTATGCATTGGAAGAACAGCAGTGATGCAGCACTCTCAGCTTATAAAGTGCGCAGTGCTCGCGGTATGGTTCGATTCAGTAAAACGGCGCAGTTTTCCTATGAAATGCCTTTTGTAGGGGTATTGCCGTCACTGCCTTCAACGGTAGGTGATTTTGACCAAGACACATTAAAAAGTTTAGTCACAGAATATGCAGCTAAAGGTGCATCCAAATGGAACGTTAGTGACAATGGTGAAACAAATAACGATACCTACTGGTCGGGTAAAAGTTATGGAAAAATGGCTGAAATTATCGCTATCGCCCGCTCTATCGGCATGGACAGTGAAGCGGATATTTTCAGCAACTGGTTGAAAACTGAATTAGCTGACTGGTTTACCGCCGATACCAACGGCAGCTTAGACACTGAAAAATATTTTGTCTATGACCAGGAGTGGAGCACCTTATTGGGCATGCAGGAGTCTTTCCTCTCGCACCAGCAATTAAATGACCACCATTTTCACTACGGTTATTTTGTGCGCGCTGCAGCTGAAATCTGCAGAACAGATCCGACATGGTGTAGTGATGAACAATACGGACCGATGATTGAACTGCTTATCCGCGATTACGCGAGTAGTAAAAATGACACTATGTTCCCGTATCTGCGTAACTTCGATCCTGCCAATGGCTTCTCCTGGGCATCGGGTGTCGCTAATTTTGCAAACGGTAACAACAATGAGTCAACCTCTGAAGCTGCTAACTCCTATGGTGCCATTGTCTTATACGGCATGATCACAGGTAATGAGCAGCTAGTTGAAAAAGGGATGTATCTGCATGCTTCTTCAACAACTGCTTACTGGGAATACTGGAATAATATCGATCGTTTCCGCAATGAGTCTGATGCTTATCCTGATCGTGGCGATGACTACGATAACTTCCCGGCAGCCTACCCGCGCATTACCACCTCAATTATCTGGGGCAACGGTCATGTCTTCTCAACTTGGTTTAGTGGTGCTTATGCTCATATTCTAGGTATTCAGGGCTTACCCCTTAACCCGCTGGTATTACATGTGGGGCAATACGCTGATTATATGCAGGACTATGTGGCACTTGGCTTAACTGAGTCAAGCAATGGTAAACCGTCAGGCTTAGCTGACGATCAGTGGCGCGATATCTGGTGGGGCTTATGGGCGATGACAGATGCTGATGCGGCAATGACAGATTATGTAACTATGCCAAGCTACCAGCCTGAAAATGGCGAAACCAAAGCGCATACCTACCACTGGCTGCATACCTGGCAGGCGTTAGGTCACTTAAAAACCGGAACCGGCGCGCTAACAGCCGATCACCCGGCGGCAGTCGCTTTTGAAAAAGAGGGTAAAACGACTTACATCACTTATAACTACGGCTCGGCTGCAAAAGAGATCACCTTTAGTGACGGCACCAAGGTAAACGCAGCACCTGGAGGCTTTACGGTTAAAACTGTCGAGTAACAGTGAGTGCTGCGCAATGCAAGTTGCGGCACTGCTGTCTCTTTTTCGACTCGTTAATAGTCTAAGTGCAGCTCCTCTAAATTAAATGAGGGGCTGCTTATTTGTTAGAAAGAAGTTGGGCGTGCATATATGTCCATTTTTTGTTGAAAATTATTTTAAATGCAATAGTTAAGGAAGATAAAATGAAAGTAATTAAAGGTTTTAAGCTAGCTAATGGGGCACTGGTTGCTGCTTTGTCTCTGGCGCTGACAGGTTGTGGTAGTGATTCTGAATCAGTACCAGCACCGACAGTAGATACACAAGCTCCGGTAATTGCCTTGAATGGTGACGCTTCTGTAACCGTCGTATTCGGTGCTACCTACACAGACGCCGGGGCAACTGTATCAGATAATATTGATACAGGTTTAGTTGCAACTGTTGCTGGTGATACAGTCAATACTTCGGCAAGTGGAAGCTATACGTTAACATATAATGTATCTGATGCAGCTGGAAATGCAGCGCGTCAGGTCACCAGAACAGTTAATGTGCAGGAGGAGGAAGATTCTTTTACTGCAACTGAGTTTACTTTGATCTCATCTGCAGGTGAAGCAAGCGATATTCAATTTACAGAGAGCACAGTCGGTGAATGGAGTACGGGAAGTGCATCTGATGGTGATACAACCTATGAAGATCTGGATGCCTGGACAATTACATCCGGCACAAAAACAGCTGAACAGGGCAACTGGGGAACGGTTCTGGTTTTTCAAAACGGCATTATTGGTGATTTCAACCTGTTTAACAACCTGAACTTAAAGCTGGCCACTTCCGGCGGCTATACTGAATATAAAGTTGCAGTCTCTGCAAATGGTGTCAGTAAAGAGATTGTACTGCCTGTTAATGATGCAATAAGCACATGGCAGGATCTGTCTGTGAATCTTGCTGATTTCGCATTAAATGTATCAGAAATTGACAGCATTGCCGTAATGGCTGTTGGTGGAACGCCAAGTGTTTCAAAAATATATATTACTGATTTTACGCTTGCACAAGAGAGCGAAATTGTTGTCGATACTGAAACAGAGAGCGACTTTGTCTTTAAATCATCTGATGCAGAAGTCACCAGCAGTTTAGTGGTCGATGAAGATGATAATAGCGATGTGGGCAATGTTATTATTGGTGAATGGAGTACCGGAACACTGCTTGCTGATACGACTTACAATGGTTTAGCTACTTGGGAGCTTTCTGCCGTTGGCGGATGGGGTGCTGTGCTTGCATTACAAGGGGATGTTTCAGACGGAACATCAGGTGAAACTGCCAATCTAGATAATTATGATGTCGATTTTTCTAAATATACCAATATTAAGTTGAAAGTTGCTGCGCAAGGTGATTTCGCAACATATAAACTACATATAGGATCAAAAAGTGGTGGAAATGTAGTAAGCCATGAGCTTGATTTTAGTTTGGCAGATAAAGCGCAATGGAATGAGATAGACTTTAATCTGGATAGTTTCGGTATTGATCTCTCTAATGTCATGCAGATTGCAGTATTTGGAATTTACCCAGCTGGTCCAGAAATAACAGGTCAAAAGCTCTATATCACCGACTTTGTTGCCTATGACACAGGCATGCCAAGCGCAGTTAAAGACAGCTCAGACGATAAATTTGTATTTATCTCTTCATCTGATGAACAGGTAGATCTTATTGTTGATGATAATAATTTTGCGCATGATGGCAATATCACCATTAATGACTGGTCGACAGGTACAGGCATTGCCAGTGATGTTGATTATGATGGTTTGACTGCGATGGAACTGACACAGGGTGCTGGATGGGGAACTGTGATTTCTTATGCGGGCGATATTTCCGGCAGTGTATTGCCATATGATCTTGATCTGGCTAAATACAGCACGGTTAATTTCAAAATAGCTGCTGATGGCGCCTATTCAAGTTATGAAATCGCGTTTGTAACAGCCGTTGGTGCAGAGTTTAAGCAGTCGCTTACTGTTAACTCAGGTTGGACAGATGTAACAATCAATATTGCAGATCTGCCGTTAAACCTTAACCTGATTAACCAAATTGCTATTTTTGGTAAAGAAGGCACAGCAGGCGATAAGATTTATATCACTGATTTCAATATTGCAAAATAAGGGCGAGTAGCTTGAATAAGCGATTGTAACTTGAGGTTATAAGTTAAAACCGAGCGCGCTGTCTATGATGGTCGCTCGGTTTTTTATTTTCTGGTTAATTATGTCGGCATTGTTTGCACTGATAAAAGCAAAATCGGACAGAGTTGCAATCAGCTTTAATGCTTTGCAGTTCTTACCTGAGTGCAGTGCAGCGGCATCTTATTTATTATTAGGTATATTACGTGCAGGAATATTTTAATCTGACAAATTTAAGACGCTTTGCCATGCTTGGCTTGGCATGTTCTCTGATGGCTTGTGTTAGCTCTTCTAAAACAGAATTAGTACAAGTAGCTGAAGCAGATGAAGTCTCTGCGGGATCTGAAATAGCAGAAATGATTAGCGTGCCCTATGACCGGGCAAGATTCGGTGACATTGACGGTGTCAGTGTGTGGCAACTACCAAATGCACCTGGTGGCGAACGACCTGATCAATGCTGGTTAGCTGTAGGGTCAGACTCCGATGGGGAGATTTATATCTCCGGTCATGATCATATCGCCAACTCTATGTTATATCGTATGCATCAAAGTGATAACACAGTGCGCTGGGTGGGGGATGCCCGTACAGCTTCTGAAAAGGCTGATAACTGGCAGGCTGGTGAGTCGGCAGAGAAATTTCATACCCGCCCGACAGCTCATGATGGCCGTGTGTATGTGGCAACACTTGATAAATCAGGTATGAATACGAGTTATTTATCAACACGTGGATTTCATTGGTATGGTTATGACAAACTAGATAATGAGTTACTTGATTTAAGTGCTACTGAGGCTAGTGGTGTTGGCGCAGAGCATCTGCAGATTGTGACTATCCAAAAAGATGCCAAAAATAACCTAATGTACGGCATGTCAGTTCCCGAAAATAAACTGGTCAAATATGATATTGAACAAGGCATTACAACCGTTTTAGGTCGCCCTGCAGCATGGAATGGTTATTTCTATAGCAATCGTTTTATGTGGGTTGATTCACGAGGCCGGGTTTATATCTCAGGGGGATCTTCGCGTCGTCAGTGGAATCAAGATGAGCCTGAAAGTGTCTTTAATCATCTCTGGTATTACGATCCGCTTGAAGGTTTTGCTGAATTGCCGTCGTTTGCACTGCAAGGTGCTAACGCGCTAGAAGTTGGTCAATGGGACCGAAAACATGAAAAACTTTATACTAGTGATGATCAGGGCAATATTTACATGTTTACTGATGCTACTGCCAGTTGGACTTTTTTAGGACGCCCCGATTTTAGCAGCTCTGCAAAAACCTGGATATTCCAGTTATCGGCAGACGAGAAGAAAATCTATATTGGTATGAGCGATATGGGCTCTAGCCGTAATGCTATTTATGAGTATGACATTGCCAGCAGTCGCTCATTTGAATTAGCAAATATTAAAGATCTTGATAAACGCGCAGCTTCGGAAGATTTTATTACCGGTTATGACTCATGGGACAGTAACGGCAGTTTTTATATTGCAGCTTTTTCCATGAATGATGGCGATAACGTGCTGATGCTCGGCATTAACCCAGTACGGGTCAAAGTAGCAAGAGGTTTTCTCCCTGAATTGGTCGAGGTTAACGCGCAAGCGCAGGCGGCCAATATTATTGTTACTCGCAGCGGGAAAAGCACTGAGGAATTGACCGTTTTATATGAAGTGCGCGCATACAATACAGACAATAAATTGATTGACAGTAGTTACGGTGAATTAACCTTCGCGGCTAACCAGGTCAGTATCACAGTTAACAGTGCTGCTATCAAATTACCGGATGCTCACGGGCTGGCAACTACTGTTTTTTCGGTGGTTGGCGATGGTAATAATTATATCACTGGCAACGATCGGAAAGTGCCATTAAGCAGCTTCTGATCTGTTTGCAGTGACCTTCTGTAAGCTTAATATTGATGACTAGCGGCGAAATGAAAATTTAAAGGCAGATCTGGAATATTAACTTTGTATTTTCCAGATCTGCCTTTTTTATTTGCTAGTAAGTTAGCTGTTCTATCTCGGTGTAAGGCACAACCCCCTTAGAAAACGATAAACTGAACGACAAATTTACTGCTTCGCTAGCAGTTGGCTTTACCGTTTATCTGCTGATAAAAATAGCTAAGCGAAAGTGGGTATTAAACCTCTAATTCCATCAATAAACATTTGTACAGACATGATAAGCAGCAACATTCCCATCAGCCTTTCTAATGCCGTTAAACCTTTTGTTTTTAAAATATTATACAAATGTGGCGAAAATAGAAGAATGACTGCAGTTAAAGTCCAGGCAAGAGAAAGGGAAATAAACAGTTTACCTGAGTGTTGCGCATTTGTTTTTGCCAAAACCAGTAATGTGGCTAACGCAGCGGGGCCTGCAATCATCGGAACAGCAATAGGTACAACTAAAGGCTCATCATCTTCTTTGCTTGCAAAGATGTTTTCACCGCTTGAATCTGGGAAAATCATCT
>JABXKR010000227.1 GCA_013619145.1 Psychromonas sp.
CTTATGTGCTTATGTGCTTATGTGCTTATGTGCTTATGGGCTTTTGCTAGTTAATTTTCTAAGGCGCTTCGGGGCACAAAGCGAGATAGATTATTTACTCTAATGTCGAGCTGTAATTTAATTCATCTGGCTCGCATAGCGGGAAATCAGCGAGCGGGGATTTTTGAGAATGGCCAAACTCTTCTCGTTGATCATGTCTCGCCACAGGCCCCTGAGGTGCGGTGGCGAGGTCAAGGTAGTCGCCAGTACTGAAGATCCAACACCGCCTCAACTCAGATTGTTTGATGGCTAAGAAACGATCTTTTTCATAAATGCCTTTGTATGAAACGAGTGGTAGAGTCAACGCTGGGTTGACCCTGCCAATCGGGTAGGAACAGAG
The DNA here is from genome assembly GCA_013619145.1 of Psychromonas sp. Taxonomy (GTDB): domain Bacteria; phylum Pseudomonadota; class Gammaproteobacteria; order Enterobacterales; family Psychromonadaceae; genus Psychromonas. The sequence goes on from JABXKR010000227.1 coordinate 380, forward strand.
ATAAAATACGGCTATTTACGAAGGAGAATAACAAATTCTGATAAGGTTTTTGTCGCATCTGAGCATAATGAAATAAAACATACTGTTCAAATCAGCATTTTTTTTGATAAAAGGCTTTTATTCTTCCTATACTCATTAAGAGGTGTTATTTCAAAAGCTTTAACAAACCTCTCTATATAACAACCCATTGCTCCGCATATTTGTGCGGGGTCACTTTAACTAACAAAGGGGCAAACGACACCCTCCAAAAAGAGAGAGGCGTCCTCGCCATAAATTGATGAAAAAAACATTACTGTTACCCGCATTACTTTTAAGCTCCACAGCTGTTTTAGCAGAAGTTGCTAAAAATGACATATCTATTGGCCCGATCATCACAAAAACCAAATCCGAAGCATCAATAAAAATCATTAACGGAACGCAGGCCGACTTTGAGCAGTTTAAATTTTATGTCCGCCTTTTTTTATTTAAAGAAACTGAGACTACATTTAGCTATGGGCAGTTGTGCGGGGCATCTATTTTGGATTCTCAGCATATATTGACAGCGGCTCATTGTGTAACCGAGGATCTGCTAAATAAATATAAAGATTATAATTTATCAGTGGCTATTAATGATATCGACAAATCTCCTGATTATTCTAGCTTCCATCCTGTCGAAAAGGTGTTCTCGTATCCCGATTATGACGCCATTAACTATTCTAATGATATTGCTATTATCAAATTGAAGGAACCGATATTAACTGATTTTACAAGTATCAATATTCCTACCTATGATGATGTTATTTATTACGAGCAATTGCCTACATATTCAGCTACAGGAATGGGTAAAACAAGTGATTTGTCAGGGAGATCCAGTGAGTTAATGACAACAGAAATGAAATCCTCGATGGATCTCGTATGTTCAGTACTTGTTGGAGGGTTTCTAATAAATAGTCAGGGCACAAGTATGATATACCCAGCCAGTGGCTCTGCAATTTGCGCTATACCCATTGAAGGGAGTAATATATGTAACGGGGACTCAGGAGGCCCTCTCAGCTACCTTGATGCTCAAGGCATACAACAACAAATAGGCGTGGCAAGTTACGGAATCACAACGTGTGAATCTATGACACTCCCGTCCGTGTTCACAGAAATATACCATTACAAAGAATGGATTTACAACGTAATCGAAAACGATATTAATGAAGGACTGGTCGAACTAAAGCTTCCAGAAGAACCTGACCCCCCTCCCGACTCGGACCCTGAGCTTCAACAAAACACAGATTACTACGGGATCAGTAATAGTGGCGGTAGCACAGGAGCATTAGGGTTATTTGGAATGCTAGTGGCAGCAATCCTTCGAAAACGAAAAACAACTCACTAAAAAGCAAGTGACAAAGAAAGCCTAGGCGGAACCCATATTTGCGCCACAAATGGCAAAAATTTCCTTTCCCAAAAAGCATTTCTAAAATAGGGATAAACATCTCTGTTTTAATGAAAAAAATTCTCATTCTATATCCAGCCCTTTTTTACTGCTATGTGAAGTTTCATAGAGAAGTAGCGGAAATAATCAGCAACATAGATGAAATATCGATTATCTACCCGGATGATCCTAATGAATTAATCCATAAATTTTAAAAATAAAATTTGCCTAACGTTAAGCTAATCCATAACCCGTCCTATAACTTGAAAGGCATTACCCACACGATAGTACTCGATGATGGAGAAGAGCTCTCCAATGAATATGATTTACTCAAAAACAATATTATTCCATTGAGATTAATAGAGATTGCAATAACACGTGTAATCAATTTCAAAAAAGAACCTGATTATAAACCAGTTAAATGCACTCCTACTTATGAATATATAGGGCTGTCTCTTATACACATCT
>JABXKR010000243.1 GCA_013619145.1 Psychromonas sp.
CCTCTCTTCTTTGGCAAAAAACTCTGAATGGAAGTGTTTCAAATAGGATAGTGCTTCTAGATCTTCCTGTTTAACAGGGCCATCCTTATGAAGTCTCAACATTAGATGACTAAGAATTAATTCTGGGTTTTTGCTGTAAATAAATTCGGCAGGAATCATGCTCTAACTCCAACAAGATATAGTTCATCACAACATTTAGATAATGCTTTTACGTGCTCATTACTCAGTGAGTTTTTTAAAATTTTGATATGATCTTTGGAGTTGATAGTAAATGCAATGACAAATCCCTTTCTCCCATTTCTTAAATTATCTATAGCAACCTGATCACCAAAATGGGCTAGGTGAACTGCATCTCTTTTATCTTTACCTTCTTTTGAAAACCGTAAAACTTGCTCAGCTGATTCGGTGTAAGAATTCCCTCTACTAACATACTTCGCTTCACCAAATGCAAATTTTGAGTTAGGGCTTAACGTGTAAAAATCAAAACCATGGTTGTTTGATAGTTTTTCCTTCCAGAGCTCCGATAGTGGCAATATAGAATGATTGTGTTTTCTTTTAAGCAATGACCTGAGCTCATAGATATCATAAATTCGCCAAAATCTTTGGTTACTTTATTATCAACAGAACGAAAAATTTCAACTAACTTCTCTATCGTTTCATGAGCAGTGTCTTCATAAGACATTTGTGCGATAGGATCCAAATTGGATATCCAAGCCGTATCAGATATTTCAGTTAGTAAATCTTTCGCACAATGGTTTACATTCTTTACCTCAATAAAGGAAACATAAGTATCAGCTAAAGCATCTTTGGGTAAATCAGAAGGATCTATTTTTTCATGATAAATGATATTCACTTGATATCCTTTTGTATTGATTGGGATTGAAAGGCAGGACATCCATACCTAATGTTCTTTCAAATCATTACATTTAATATGGATATTAGGCGAAGCAGTAAAAAAAACTATTACACCCTATTACACGGTATGAATTTAAATAAAGCGATGGGGCATATTTTGCGAGAAAGGGATGATTTGCGAGGAGGCTGGTCTTGCCTTTTGCTATGAGGGGAAAAAACAAGACCTTATTAACCCATTAATTTATTTCCCATGAACCACAATCACCACTTCACCATTACTATCTGAGTGCATATCTACAAGGTGATCTTCGAGTATTTGATCTGTTTCTAAATATAACTTCTTATAATGGGCTATCTGCTCATTTAGACTGGTCGTATAGATAAATTGCAATATCACGACTCCAAGAGCAATAACCAGTAAACCTTGATATAGAAACTTTTTCATAATTAAGCTCATTAATGATTAAAGTTCCATTCGGGTCAGGTTTTGAATCTTGCGAACTTATGCAAAACACAAGAGCCGCCCCATTGTTTCTCTTGCTTTACATAATCGGTATTTTGCGCATTGATCATTAAAATGGCATACCACCATTAGTCACTATGGCTGACGTTGTTAAATTCGAACCAGTTGGGCTATAAATTAAATAATCCCCCTGAGCCACTACCAATTCTTTTCTATCTAGCCCGTCCGTAGCAACTGCGTGTATTTCACCTGAATAGTAAGTAGTTGGGGCGTTCTTCTTCATGAAAAATGTTCCCGTTTGTTTGGGCCCCAACATAAATGGTACGCCAAAAGCAGGACATTCAAACCTTGTGTTATTTAAAATCATGGGACAATCGTAAAATAGTATATCAAGAGGTAATAAAAAAATATTACACCTTATTACACCGTAACGGGGGGAATAATAGGACAGCATAAAAGGAAGAATCGAGGTAAAAAGCTTACCTCGCAAAAATGATTACTATATATAGAAGGGATTTAAAGCAGCTCTTTTTCCAGCAGTTCCGATACAACTCATAATCTATAAACTGCTCATCAAATGCAAGCCGACAAAAAAACAAACTGCTTTGCTAACACTTCTAATGAATTACTCCATCAAACACAGCAAGTTACAGCTTAATTACTTGCTCTCAAGCATTACTTAGCTTAACCTCTTGATATTAATTAAATAAAGACACAGTAAACATAGGGCCTGAAATGGGTAATAACTTGCAAAAAACAACAAAAAAAGTAAGCAATGAACCCACTTTATACTGGCACGATTATGAGACATTCGGCCTTAACCCCGGTGCAGACAGACCTTCTCAATTTGCCGGTATCCGCACAGATCTCGATTTAAATGTTATTTCTGAGCCCGATGAATGGTTCTGCCGCCCGCCCAATGATTACCTGCCCAGTCCG
>JABXKR010000208.1 GCA_013619145.1 Psychromonas sp.
TCTCGTGGGCTCGGAGATGTGTATAAGAGACAGACCATACCCGGTTTAATTGGTGTTAATAGCGGAGTGTGTCCAGGCATAATACCCAGCTCACCTTCTTGACCGGATACTTGCAGATGTGAAACACGCCCTGAAAAGAGAGACATTTCAGCACTTACAACATCTAAATGAGTGGTCATTGCTTTAGTCATAGTAACCTCCGGTTATTATAAGCCTTTCGCTTTTTCTACCGCTTCTTCAACAGTACCTACGTATAGGAAAGCTTGCTCAGGTATATCATCGTATTCACCGTTGATAAGACCATTAAAGCCAGCTAATGTGTCTTTAAGTGGAACGTAAATACCAGGCTGACCTGTGAAAACTTCAGCAACGTGGTAAGGCTGAGTTAAGAAACGCTCAACTTTACGTGCACGAGATACAACCAGCTTATCTTCTTCAGATAACTCATCCATACCTAGAATAGCAATGATATCTTTAAGCTCTTTGTAACGCTGCAGGATACCCTGTACGCCACGGGCAATATCATAATGGTCTTGACCAACAACCAGCGGATCAAGTTGACGGGAAGTAGAATCAAGTGGATCGATTGCCGGGTATAGACCTAGCGATGCGATATTACGTGATAATACAACCGTTGCATCTAAGTGGGCAAAGGTTGTTGCTGGAGACGGATCGGTTAAGTCATCGGCTGGTACGTATACCGCTTGGATTGACGTAATAGATCCTGTCTTAGTTGATGTGATACGCTCTTGAAGAACACCCATCTCTTCAGCAAGCGTTGGCTGGTAACCAACGGCTGAAGGCATACGACCCAGTAGAGCTGATACTTCAGTTCCGGCTAGTGTATAACGGTAGATATTATCGATAAACAGTAATACATCTTTACCTTCATCACGGAAACGCTCGGCCATAGTCAGACCGGTTAGCGCTACACGTAAACGGTTTCCTGGTGGCTCGTTCATCTGACCGTAAACCATTGCTACTTTTGATAATTCAGGCTTCTCAACGTTAACAACGCCGGCTTCCTGCATTTCAAAATAGAAATCGTTACCTTCACGAGTACGCTCACCAACACCAGCGAAAACAGACAGTCCTGAATGTTTTAATGCGATGTTATTGATAAGCTCCATCATGTTTACTGTTTTACCAACACCTGCACCACCGAATAGGCCGATTTTACCACCTTTTGCGAATGGACAGATTAGATCGATAACTTTGATACCAACTTCAAGTGTATCAACTGATGCAGCCTGATCTTCATATGAAGGTGCCGCGCGGTGAATTTCATAATGCTCAGTTGCACCTAAATCACCACATTCATCAATTGGCTCACCCAGTACATTCATAATACGGCCTAATGTAGCCGTACCAACTGGTACTGTGATTGCATTACCTGTATCAGTTACTTCTAAACCACGACTTAAACCTTCAGAAGCACCCATGGCGATACAACGAACAACGCCGCCACCAATTTGTTGCTGTACTTCCATTGTTAGATTCTTTGCAGTCACGATCAATGCGCTGTACACATTCGGTACGGCATCTTGTGGGAATTCAACATCCACAACAGCACCGATAATCTGAACGATTTTACCTGTACTCATCTTTGATCCTCTAAAATCTTAAATTATTAATTTGCTTATACCGCAGCAGCACCGCCACAAATCTCAGAAAGTTCCTGAGTAATTGCAGCTTGACGTGCTTTATTGGCAACAAGTTGTAACTCTTCAATCAAGTCATTTGCATTATCTGTTGCAGATTTCATTGCAACCATTCGAGAAACCTGCTCACAAGCTAAGTTCTCAACAACGCCCTGATACACTTGAGATTCAACATAACGAACTAATAGTGAATCTAAAATATCTTTAGCTTCACCTTCGTAGATGTAATCCCAGTGATCGGAAGCAACTTCTTTATCACCCTCTGCTTTGGGCAGGGGTAACAGTTGACTGATTGTAGGTTCTTGTACCATGGTACTAATGAATTTATTGTTCACTATATACAAACGATCGAGTTTGCCTTCATCATAAGCATCTAACATTATTTTCACCGAACCGATTAAATCATTAACAGTTGGTGAGTCGCCTAAACCAGAGTTTTGAGCTACTACGTTAGCACCTAATCCATTGAAGAATGCAGTCGCTTTAGAGCCAATTACGGCCAAATCAACTTCAACACCCGCTGCCGAGTGTTGCTGCATTGCTGCAATAACAGGTTTAAATAAGTTAATATTTAAACCGCCACATAAACCACGATCACTTGAAATGACAATATAACCAACACGCTCAATCTCTCTTTCTTGAAGATAAGGGTGGTGATATTCCAATTTACCAAGTGCGATATGACCAATCACTTTGCGCATAGTTGTCGCATATGCAAGACTGCTAGACATGCGCTCCTGCGCACGACGCATCTTTGATGCTGCAACCATTTCCATGGCGCCAGTGATCTTTTGCGTGTTTTTAACACTCGCGATCTTATTTCTAATTTCTTTATCGCCGGCCATTTCTAGCTCCTATTAATGATTAATTAACTACCTAAGCAGTTAACTAATTACCAGGTTTGCGTTGCTTTGAAAGATTCCAAGATAGCCTTGAATTGCCCTTCAATTTCTTTGCTGTAATCACCGGTTTCATTAATTTGAGCATAGAACTCAGCATGCTCATTTTTAGCATAAGAGATTAGAGACGCTTCAAAGTCTAATACTTTTTCAACATCAATATCGTTTAGATAACCTTTCTCTGCTGAAAACAGTGATAATGCTTGTTCAACAACTGACATTGGAGCGTATTGTTTCTGCTTCATTAATTCAGTTACTTTCTTACCATGGTCAAGCTGTTTACGCGTTGCTTCATCAAGATCCGAAGCAAACTGAGCAAATGCCGCTAATTCACGGTATTGCGCCAGTGCTGTACGGATACCGCCAGATAGCTTTTTAATCACTTTACACTGTGCAGCACCACCAACTCGTGATACAGAAATACCTGGATCAACGGCTGGACGAACACCGCTATTAAACAGTTCAGTTGTTAAGAAAATCTGACCATCAGTAATAGAGATTACGTTAGTCGGTACGAATGCTGATACATCGCCCGCTTGCGTTTCAATGATAGGTAATGCAGTTAAAGAGCCTGTTTTACCTTTCACTGCACCTTCAGTGAATTTCTCAACGTAATCTGCGCTTACACGAGATGCACGCTCAAGAAGACGCGAATGAAGATAGAAAACGTCACCAGGATATGCTTCACGGCCAGGCGGACGTTTAAGCAGCAGTGAAATTTGACGGTAAGCAACCGCTTGTTTAGATAGATCATCATAGACAATCAGTGCATCTTCACCGCGATCACGGAAGTATTCACCCATAGAACAGCCAGCGTAAGGTGCCAGGTATTGCAGGGCAGCAGCTTCAGAAGCTGATGCAACCACAACAATAGTGTTCTCAAGCGCACCATGTTCTTCAAGCTTACGTACTACATTTGCAATTGTTGATGCCTTTTGGCCAATCGCAACATAGACAGAGTAAAGACCGGTTGATTTTTGGTTAATAATTGCATCAATCGCAATAGCAGTTTTACCTACCTGACGGTCACCGATGATTAATTCACGTTGACCACGACCGATTGGAATCATTGAATCAATTGATTTCCAACCAGTTTGCACTGGTTGATCAACTGATTTACGCTCGATTACACCCGGTGCAATAACTTCAATAGGAGAGTAACCGTCATTTTCAATCGGGCCTTTACCATCAATTGGCTCACCTAGTGTGTTTACAACACGACCTAACAGACCTTTACCTACTGGTACTTCAAGAATACGACCAGTTGATTTAACCTTTTGACCTTCTTTAAGGTCACGGTAAGGCCCCATAACTACTGCACCTACAGAGTCACGCTCAAGGTTAAGTGCCATAGCAAAGCTACCATTTGGTAACTCAATCATCTCACCTTGCATACATTCAGCAAGGCCATTGATACGAATAATACCATCGCTTACAGAAACGATTGTACCTTCGTTACGCGCTTCGCTTACCGCTTCAAATTTTCCAATTCGTTGCTTGATAAGATCGCTAATTTCAGTGGAATTCAGTTGCATGCCAATTTCCCATTAAGATTGTAAAGCATTAGATAATCGATTTAGTTGACCTTTAGCTGTGCTATCAATCACTAAATCACCCGCTGTAATTACCATTCCAGTAATTAGGGTTTTATCAATACTACAATTTAGATTTACTTTTCGTGCGAGACGTTTTTCTAACGATTTACTCAACTCATCTTTTTGCTTTTTAGCTAATGCATAAGCAGATACAACAGTTACGTCGATCTCTTTCTTATGTTCAGCGACTAAATCAGCATAGAGTTCAGCTACGCGAGGTAAAACACTCAAACGTCCATTTTCAGCCATTATTTTAATTAAGTTCTGACCATTCTCATCGAGTTGATCATCACAAATATTAATAAATAGGTTGGCTAGCTCTTTTGTCGCTTTATCACTTGTTAATATTTCTGCCATCGTTGGATTATTTACAACTTCTGCAGCAAAAAACAACATCTCAGACCAAGCTTCGATTTTGTTACTATCAACGGCAAATTCAAAAGCAGCTCTTGCATAAGGACGAGCTACGGTAGTCAGTTCAGACATAAGCTCGCTCCTTATAGTTCAGCAACCAATTTATCAATAATGTCGCTGTTCGCTTCTTTATCGATAGAACGCTTAATAATTTTCTCAGCACCCGCAATAGCAAGAGCAGAAACTTGTTGGCGTAACTCTTCACGAGCACGGTTGCGTTCCGCTTCAACTTCAGCTTCACCTTGCGTAATTATTTTTTGACGCTCAGTTTCACCTTCAGCTTTTGCTTCTTCAACAATTTGTGCGCGACGTTTATTCGCTTGTTCAACAATTTCAGCAGCTTGTGCTTTCGCTTCTTTCAACTTATCAGTTGATTTAGCTTGTGCTAACTCAAGATCTTTTCCTGCACGTTCAGCTTGTGTTAAACCATCAGCAATTTTCTTTTGACGCTCTTCGATCGCGCCAAGAAGTGGTGGCCACACATACTTCATGCAGAACCAAACAAATACCGCAAATGCGATAGCCTGGCCTAGTAGGGTTGCGTTTATATTCATAACGGCTCCTTAATAATTTAGTTAATTAGGATCCGATATTATACAAGTTGACTTAGGAATGGGTTTGCAAAAGTAAAGAATAATGCAATACCAACACCGATCATTGCGATTGCATCGATAAGACCTGCAACGATGAACATTTTAACTTGTAACATAGGTGCCATTTCAGGTTGACGTGCTGCACCCTCTAGGAATTTACCACCCAAGATACCAAAACCGATTGCTGTACCCGCAGCACCAAGACCAATTAGAAGTGCTACAGCAATTGCAGTAAAACCTAATACTGTTTCCATGAAAATTCTCCAAATAAAATAAATTGTTTTATGTTTAAAAAGTACTTACTTATAAAAAGTAAAAATTAACGTTATACCTAAACTAACTAGTGATCTTCGTGTGCCATGCTGAGATATACAATCGTCAACATCATAAAGATAAAGGCCTGCAGAACAACAATTAATATATGGAATACGGCCCATGGAAAGTACAATGGTAATTGCCAGTAACCCAATAATGCTATCAAAACAAAGAGTAACTCACCGGCATATAAATTTCCGAATAAACGTAATCCCAGTGAAACAGGCTTTGCTAAAAGCGTGACTGATTCAAGGATAAAGTTAACCGGAATAAATGCCCAATGATTAAAAGGTTGAAGAGTTAATTCTTTAACGAATCCACCCACCCCTTTTACTTTGATAGTGTAGAAAATGATTAAAGCGAAAACACTTAATGACATTCCAAATGTAACGTTTAAATCAGTTGTAGGTACAACTTTAAGATAAGGTATTCCGACTGCTTGCGCTGCGCCAGGTATAATATCAACAGGGATCAAATCCATCAGGTTCATTAAGAGAACCCAGACGAAGATTGTTAATGCTAAAGGTGCGATCAAAGCATTTTTGCCATGAAAGGTATCTTTTACATTCTCTTCTACAAATTCAACCACCATTTCGATGAAGCACTGTAATTTTCCAGGCACACCGATTGTTGATTTTTTAGCGACACTACGAAACAACCAAAGAAATAATACCCCGAGTCCTACTGAAAACAGTAATGAATCGACGTGAAAAGTCCAAAAACCAGCATCATGTGCATTCCAGCCACCATCAACACTCCATGTAAGGTTTGTTAGGTGATGCTGAATATAACTTGATGATGTTAGAGCTTCACCATGATCAGCCATGTTTTATCCCATCGTTGTTATAAAAAAAGAAAGGCGCTAACCACTGAGAAATCACTAATAATGAAAAAGAAATATAAAATGCTGTTAATGATAGCGCTCCATATTTCAAAAACACCATAAAGAGAATGACAGTAAGAAAGAGCTTTATCGCCTCTCCAGCGAAAAACCCCCTAACTACTAGTTTTGATTTACTGGCACCAGCATGAGCAAAAGCCATTAAAACAAAAATAAAATTAGGAAGCACAAAAGTCATTCCTCCGGCCAAAGCTGAATAACCAGGCTTAGCAGATAAAACGACTGTTGAAATCAGTGCAAGTAGAAGAACCAGCAAAAATTGAAAGCGCACTAACTTTAGCCCTGCTCTCTGACTTTTAACTGCTAGTTTATCGACCATTATGATTTCCTTTTATTTTTCAGCCTGCACCAAATAAGATGTTTTTTATTAACTACTTCTATGACACAGATTAAAAATATTGCGTAAAGTATACCGACAAAGCCAATCAATGCAATATAGAGCACACGCAATGAGTGGATAAGTTAGTATATTGTTAACAAAATAACATCTTTATGAAAGGTTAATTTGTTATTGAGTAATCATGAAAATAAATTACACCTCGCGTAATAAAAGCACAAGAAGAGCAGGGTCTTTTATTGATCTAGGTTAATTCTTACGGCTAAACCTTCTCAACCCACGAGAGTAGTGTAATTTACTTTCAGCTTTAAAGGGCCTTTATTACACTATTTTTCAGCAATGGAAAAACCAAGTATATTTGCAAAGCTATTGCTAATTTATTCCGCCTTATCGCTGAAAAGGATAGCTTGTTTTGCAGATTAACTGTTTAATGATTTTCTCACTAATTTCCAGCTTCACGAACTGTCAGGTCTTTGACAGCAGGGTTCTTTGCAGATACCAGGGTAATAATACAAAGGAGTTTATTTATTAATCTTCACAAAAAATGTGAGCTAGAGCAATAGAACAATAATTACAGGCCGTGGCGATAAAATCGTTAACAAAATGTGTGGTTTACTTGTAATAGCATACTGCTATACAGAGGGGATATTTAAACTACCCCTTAAAATAACCACTTTATCTATTGTCAAATAACGGAGTTTTCAGGGGAGTCAGAAAGTTTAAATTTACAATTTTTAAAAGCGTTCAGCTTTCTTCAATAATCGAAATTAATGCATCTAAATCAGCTAGTGTTTTGTAATCAATAACCAGTTTACCTGCACCTTTATTACCTGTTTTAGCCGTTACCGCTAAACCAAACTTATCCTGCAGGGTATTAATTATCAGCTCCTCTTTCGCACAAGGAGGGGGAGTTTCTTTGACTGGTTTGGGGTTTAATGCTTTTTTTACTAAACGCTCAGTTTCACGAACCGTTAATGACTTTGCAACAACGATCTTTGCGAGATCTGATTGCAGGATTCCAGCGCAGCTTAAAAGCGCTCGCGCATTTCCCATTTCAATATCACCGTGCTCCAGTAATACTTTAACATCATCATTTAAGTTATTTAAACGTAATAGGTTACTAACAGTGGTACGCGATTTACCAACCGCTTTTGCTACTTCACTATGGGTTAGCTCGAACTCCTCTAAAAGGCGTTTAAGTGCAATAGCTTCCTCCATCGCATTAAGATTTTCACGTTGAATATTTTCAATTAATGCAATTGCAATGGCTGCATTATCTTCAACATTTTTAATTAAGCAGGGAACGCTTTCTAAACCAACAATTTTTGCAGCACGCCAGCGACGTTCACCGGCAATAATCTCATACTTTTGATGACCGGTTTCTCTAACTATGATTGGCTGGATAATACCTTGCGCATAAATTGAGTTTGCTAATTCATCAAGAGCTTCGGCTGACATATCTCTACGAGGCTGATATTTACCTGCCTGTAAGCAATCAATGGCCAGATTAGTTAATGCACCTTTAACATCATCAACTAACTGCTGGGTTTTTTCCGCATGAAAATCATGCGAAACCTGTTTGTTACGATTAACTGTGCTACTGCTTAATAAAGAATCAAGTCCTTTACCTAAACCTCTTTTTTTTCCTAACATGGTGATCCCTATTTAGGCGCTTTCTTTATTAGCCGAAGCCAGTTGCTCTTCACGACGTAAAATCTCACCTGCTAATGCTAAATAGGCTTTAGCACCACTCGATGATTTATCGTAATAGATAACCGGAGTACCGAAACTTGGGGCTTCAGCAAGACGAATATTGCGAGGAATAATGGTTCTATATACTTTTTCACCAAAGTGTTTTTTCAGCTGATCTGATACATCTGAAGATAGACGGTTACGAGGATCATACATAGTTCGTAATATACCTTCGATCTTAAGATCTGAATTGACCACAGACGCGAGTTTACTGATCGTATCAATTAAAGCGGTTAACCCCTCCAATGCATAATACTCACATTGCATTGGTACTAAAACAGAGTCAGCAGCAGTCATGGCGTTAACAGTTAGCATGTTTAATGAAGGCGGGCAGTCGATAAAAATGTAATCGTACTGCCCTTTGTAGTTTTCTAATGCACTGCGTAAACGTGTTTCCCGCGCAAAAAACTCCATCAGCTTAACTTCAGCTGCCGTAACATCACTATTGCCGGCAACAATATCGTAACCACCAGTGGTATCAGTTTCAACGACTTGATCTAACGGTAATTCATCAATTAACAGATCGTAAGCAGTATGGGCAACTTCGTATTTATCAATACCACTGCCCATTGTTGCATTACCTTGTGGATCTAAATCAATTACCAGCACTTTACGTTTAGTTGCAGCCATAGATGCTGCTAGGTTGACACAGGTTGTCGTTTTACCCACACCACCTTTCTGGTTTGCGATTGCAATTATTTTACCCACAGAAATTTACTCTTAAATTAAGTTATTAATACTAATATTTAAACACGCTTTACTTTCACCAAACAACGCTTACCTTCAAGTGTTGGAACTTGTAATGAAATTGATTCAATAAATTCAAACTGCTTGTCTAATTGCGCAATTTCTTGATCTGGAAACTGACCTTTTAAAGCCAGAAAGTGACCATTTTCATTCGGTAAATGTTTGCACCAAAAAAGCATATCTTGAAGTGAAGCGAATGCACGACTCAGTACCACATCAAATTTTTCATCAGGTTGGTATTCTTCAACTCGACTCTGTACTGCCGTTACATTTTTTAAACCAAGCTCTAGCAGGGCCTGACGAATAAAACGCAAACGTTTTCCTAAACTATCCAACAAAACGAACTGTTTATCCGGATTTAAAATAGCTAAAGGTAACCCCGGTAAACCAGGTCCAGTCCCAACATCAATCAATCGTTCCCCTTGGAGATGCGGGGAGACAACTATACTGTCCATTATATGTTTGACAAGCATTTGCTTAGGATCTCTTACAGAAGTGAGATTGTACGCTTTATTCCATTTATTCAGTAACTCAACCAGTTGTACTAACTGTTTTTTTTGAATATCGGTAACTTCAAGATCCGTGCTATCAAGCATTTTTTGTAATTGTTCAAGTAAACTCATTTTATAAAACCTTACGTCTTAAACCGTTTTTCTTTAAATAAATCAACAAAATAGAAATAGCTGCTGGGGTTATTCCTGAAATACGTGAAGCTTGGCCAATACTTTCAGGTTTAATATCATTTAGTTTTGCAACGACTTCATTTGATAAACCTTTAATATCAGCATAATCCAGATCATTAGGTAATAAAGTATCTTCATTGCGCTTAAGTTTTTCAATTTCGTCTAACTGGCGATCGATATAACCTTGATATTTGATATTAATTTCAACTTGCTCAGCTGCTTGTACATTTTCGATAGCAGGACCTAATCCTTCAACTGACATTAAGCTGTTGTAACTAACTTCAGGACGACGAATCATAGCTTCGAGCGTACTTTCACGCTGCATAGGGTTCTTCAATAAGGCGTTAATTTGCTCTGCATTGGCTGATTTAGGATTAACCCACTTATTTTTTAATCGTTGCTGTTCTATTTCAATAGCTTCCTGTTTTTCACTAAAAGCTTTCCAACGAACATCATCAACAATACCTAGTTCTCGACCTTTTTCGGTTAAACGCGCATCGGCATTATCTTCGCGCAGTAGTAAACGATATTCAGCTCGGCTGGTAAACATACGGTAAGGTTCTTTTGTACCCAGTGTTGAAAGATCATCAACCAATACACCCAAGTAAGCTTGATCTCGTCTTGGACACCACCCCTCTTTATCTTGCACCATTAGCCCTGCGTTCATGCCTGCTAATAAACCTTGAGCAGCAGCTTCTTCATAACCAGTTGTGCCGTTGATTTGTCCTGCAAAGAATAAACCATCAATATATTTACTCTCTAATGTGGATTTAAGATCTCGCGGATCAAAATAATCATATTCGATGGCGTAACCAGGGCGGGTAATAAATGCGTTTTCAAAACCTTTCATCGAACGAATAAAATCCAATTGCACATCAAATGGTAAGCTAGTCGATATGCCATTAGGGTACACTTCATGTGTGGTTAACCCTTCTGGTTCAACAAAAATCTGATGGGAATTTTTATCCGCGAAACGGGTTATCTTATCTTCAATTGAAGGGCAATAACGAGGGCCGATACCTTCAATAACACCAGAATACATAGCACTTCTGTGTAAGTTGCTGCGGATTATATCGTGTGTTTTTTCATTGGTATGAGTTATAAAACAAGGGATCTGCCTAGGATGCTCTGCGCGGGAACCTAGAAATGAAAATACAGGTGTTGGATTATCACCATGCTGCTTTTCTAATATTGAAAAATCTATACTGCGCGCATCTACTCGTGCTGGAGTACCTGTTTTTAGTCGACCCATGCGTAAAGGCAGATCTTTTAAACGCTGCGCTAAACCAATTGATGCAGGATCTCCTGCTCTACCGCCACTATAATTTTTTAAACCAATATGAATTAAACCATTTAAGAAAGTACCTACGGTTAATACCACTGTTTTCGCTGAGAATTTAACTCCCATTTTTGTTACAACACCAGTAACACGATCATTTTCAACAACAAGATCTTCTACTTCCTGCTGAAATATTTTTAAATTTTCTTGGTTTTCTAGTTTTTCACGAATGGCCGCTTTATATAAAAGACGATCAGCTTGCGCACGTGTAGCTCTTACTGCTGGGCCTTTACTTGAATTAAGCGTTCTAAATTGAATACCACCTTTATCAGTAGCATTGGCCATTAAACCACCTAATGCATCAATTTCCTTAACTAAGTGACCTTTACCGATCCCACCGATAGCAGGGTTACATGACATTTGACCTAATGTTTCAATATTATGGGTAAGTAATAGAGTGTTCATGCCCATACGTGCAGAGGCAGCAGCAGCTTCTGTGCCTGCGTGACCACCGCCAATAACAATGACATCAAAATGTTCGTGGTAATTCATCAATATTCCAAAACTAGCAGTTAAAAAGACAGGAGGGGATTTTACTCTTTTCCAGCTTAAAGGAAAACATATAAGATCAAAACAATAGTATTAGTATTATATATAGATCTTTAAAGATCTTTTATTACTATACTTATTAAGTAATTGAGTTTCTGTGTAAAAAACTGTTTTGAGTTTAAAGATCAGGATCTTACAGTGGATCTTAAAGTGTGTGCAGTAATGGATCTTTATGCGCTTATCTTTGGGATAGTTTAGCTACTTATTCACAGGCTAAATTAACCACAGGTTTACTCAATGTTTAAACAGAACTAATTAAAGAGTTATAAATGATCTATTAACAGAAACCTGTGGGTAACTTTTAAATTATTCTTCAATAATTTCGTTTAGATCTTCAATCCAAAGCGGGATCCATTCTAAAACACGATCTTCAGGGATAGGATGCTTAGCAATATCTATTTCAAAACGTTCTCCTAAACGAACCGCTCCCATATCCTCTAAAATAAAATCAATATTTTTAGCTGCTTCACAATATGTATCGTAATTAGAATCTCCAATACCAATTATGCCGTAGCGAACATCATCTAAAGGTGCATTGACTTGTTGCAGTTGTTCGACAAATGGTTTGAAGTTTTCAGGGTAGTCACCTGCACCATGAGTAGATAAGCAAATTAGCCATATTTGATCTTGTTGAAGTGATAACGTATTTAAATCAGGATCAAATTGAATTTCAGAATCAAATCCCGCTTCTTCCAATAAAGGTTGTGTAGCTTCAGCAACATATTCAGTACCACCTAACGTACTACCAACTAATATTTGTATATTACTCATAAATAATCTCCATAAAAATTTCTTATACTATATAGCTAAAATACAAATAGTGAATTTAACTGCAGTAAATACTGTTATCGATATCAAAAATGGCGAACAAAACAGCATTCTGTATACTAATTATTCGTTCAGTCATTTATTTGAAATAAACACTTGCCAATGTGATCGCTATCTCTATAATGCGACCCCACAGACACGGGGCACAACGCCTAATGACTGAGAACGA
>JABXKR010000080.1 GCA_013619145.1 Psychromonas sp.
TAAACATCACCCGCTTGCATACCGCGAAAGTTCTTTTTAGCTTCAATGCCGAGTTCAGTTTCAATCGCCTTAATGAAGTCCATTAAATTAATTGGGCTACCATGGCCGATGTTATACACCCTATAAGGGGCAGAACTTGATGCCGGAGTCCCTTCTTCAACAGTCCATTTATCATCACGAGCTGGCACAACGTCTGCTATTCTAATCACACCTTCAACGATATCATCGATATAGGTGAAATCGCGCCACATATCACCGTTATTATTAATGTCGATAGTTTCACCCGCTAGTATCTTTTTAGTAAAGATATAAGGTGCCATATCAGGACGTCCCCAAGGACCATAAACAGTAAAGAAACGTAACCCTGTCGTTGGAATATCGTAAAGGTGTGAGTATGAATGCGCCATTAACTCATTAGACTTTTTAGTGGCAGCATAAAGTGAAATAGGGTGATCAACAGAATCAGACGTTGAAAATGGCACTTTATTGTTTAGACCATAAACAGAACTTGAAGAGGCATACACCAAATGCTTCACTTTGGTATTTCGGCAACCTTCAAGAATATTAAGATGGCCGACTAAATTAGAATCAGCATAAGCCATCGGATTTTCAATAGAATAACGCACACCTGCTTGAGCGGCTAAATGCACAACTTTATCAAACTGATGCTCAACAAACAAAGCGGCCATTGCCTCTCTATCCGCTAAATCAACTTTCACAAACTGAAAATTTTCATGCTCTGCACGCTTTAAACGCGCATCTTTTAAATTCACATCATAATAGTCATTAATGTTATCGATACCAATGACTTGATAGCCTTGTTCACAAAGCCTTTCCACAACGCAAGAACCAATAAAACCGGCTACGCCAGTTACTAAATATTTCATTTTTCATCTCTTCCATTAGGTAAACTGGTAAATATACCTGTAATTCTATCAATAAATATAATGCCTATGAGATATTGTATAAATTATAACTCATTCATCATTTCGGATAACTGCTGTCGCCAATGCGTTGTTTTAATTCCAGATACTTTTTCAGCACTACTTTTATCAATAATGGAAAAAGCAGGGCGCTTAGCAGGCGTTGGATATGCAGATGTTGGGATAGGTAAAACAGGAATAGCCTCTTTTAATAACCCTTTCTCAATTCCTAATTCTTGAATCGCAATAGCAAAGTCATACCAAGAAGCAATACCTGCATCCGTCCAGTGATAGATACCTGTTACTTCAGATTTGTCAGCTATAGCCCACAACCATTGCGCTAACCCTTTTGCCCAGGTCGGGGTACCCACTTGGTCATAAATAATGCCTAGCTGCGGTTTTTCTTGCATCAAACGCAACATGCTCTTTACGAAGTTATTTCCATTTACAGAATAAACCCAAGCAGTACGCACAATCACACTGGCTTCAGGCAATATTTCTCGAAGGGCAATATCACCTGCAAGTTTAGATGCGCCGTATACATTAATAGGGTTAGGTTTTGAATCAGTTTGATAAGGAGTGGTACTTGTGCCATCAAAAACAAAGTCAGTCGACACATGTAAAATACGAGCATTGGCTTGCTTACACGCGTTAGCTAAATATTGAGTACCAAGCTCATTAACTGCATAAGCGGTATCAACATCTTCTTCAGCTTTATCAACTGCCGTATAAGCGGCTGCATTAATCACTAAATCAGGTTTAGTGTTAGTAATAAAATCGGAGACGAGTAACTCATTGCTAATATCTAGCTCATTAATACCAACACTGATAACTTCATATCCTTGCGGAGCAAGTTGCTCTAATTCCCAAGCAAGCTGTCCACCTTTTCCTGTAATAACGACTTTCATTTTACGTTTACCTATTAATCAAATTTGGGTGCATCTTGAAAAGAAAAACCTTTGGCATCTTTATCAGACAATTGTGGTAACTCACCATCACCTAACGGCCAATCAATCGCGAGCTCAGCATCGTTCCAACAGACTGAAACTTCAGATTCAGGATGATAATAATCAGTACATTTATAAACAAATTCAGCAGAATCAGTCATCACATAAAAACCATGCGCAAACCCTTCAGGCACCCATAGTTGACGTTTGTTTTCAGCCGAAAGCACTACACCCACCGCTTTACCAAAAGTAGGGGATGATTGACGCATATGAAACCAAAAAGTTAGCTTTTACTGACAAATTGAATGAAAATATTACAAAAAGGTTAAAAAAGTTCGACGAAAGTGGAAAAAGTATCACCGCCGACCATGTAGA
>JABXKR010000211.1 GCA_013619145.1 Psychromonas sp.
GCCATTTAAGCTTATTTCCGCGTTGAAAAATGCTCATTTAAACGACTAAACTGCGCTTTTTCGCCTTGAACTCAGCATAAATGGCTTAGCCCTGAGTATTTACAATCTTATTTTATAATAAAACACCTCAAATTTTTGGGGCCGAATAGTTACAAATTATTAAAATAGACAGAGAACAATTATGTGGAAATGGTTACACCCTTACGCAAAGCCTGAAAAAAGTTATCAATTAGCAGGCACATTATTACCTTGGTTTATGGTAGTTAGCGCCATCACTTTTGTGGTGGGAACTGTGTGGGGCTTAGTATTCGCACCAGCTGATTATCAACAGGGAGATAGTTTCCGAATTATTTATATTCACGTCCCTGCTGCCATGATGGCGATGGGGGCATATTCAACAATGGCCATTGCCGCTTTTATTGCATTAGTTTGGCAAATTAGATTGGCAGAAATGACCGTGGCAGCGACCGCACCAGTCGGGGCTGTATTTACTTTTATCGCTTTATTTACAGGAGCTGCATGGGGTAAACCAATGTGGGGGGCATGGTGGGTTTGGGATGCCCGGTTAACTTCTGAACTGATTTTATTGTTTGTTTATCTGGGTATTATTGCTTTATATAATGCCTTTTCAGATAAAGTATTAGCAGGGCGAGCCGCTGCAATTCTGACTTTAGTCGGGGTGATTAATTTACCGATAATCCATTACTCCGTTGTCTGGTGGAATACCTTACATCAGGGCGCAACAATCAGTAAATTTGAAAAGCCTTCAATGGCCCCTGAGATGCTTTGGCCTCTTCTTATTATGATCATCGCTTTTGCTGCATTTTTAGGGACATTAACTTTGATGCGCTTTAGAAATGAAATTTTAGCCAGAGAGAGTCACCGCCCTTGGGTGACTTTATTAATAGAAAACAGAAATGCACAATATTTAACGGGAGATAAATAGCATGGCGTTCAGTTCAATCGCAGATTTTTTTTCCATGGGTGGTTATGGTTTTTATGTTTGGTTATCTTACTGTATCTCTTTTCTCTCTTTAATTGTCTTGATAATCAATACAATAAATAAAAAAAAGAAAATTTTAAAAACAGTCAAGCAACGTATTGCACGCCAACGACGTATTAAAAACGCACAAAATATGGAAGGTACTCTATGAACCCCAGACGTAAAAAACGTTTATTAATCACCTCTTCATTAGTGGTTGGTTTGTCCCTTACGTTAGGTTTGGTATTGTTTGCCCTGCAGCAAAATATTGACCTGTTTTATACGCCAACAGAAATTATTAAAGGTAAGAATGAAACGGGTGTGAAACCTGAAATTGGGCAACGTTTACGTGTGGGTGGTATGGTTGTACCTGGAACGGTAAAGCGTGATCCTACAAGTTTAAAAGTGAGCTTTGATCTGATTGATAATGGTGGTGGTATCGTTACTGTTTTCTTTAATGGCATTTTACCTGACCTGTTTAGAGAGGGGCAGGGTATTGTTGCGCAAGGAGAATTAATTAATGCGACACAGATTAATGCCTTTGAAGTGCTTGCTAAGCATGATGAAGAATATATGCCACCTGAAGTAGCTGATGCGCTAAAAGGTATGGATCATCTGAAAAACAATAATAATAGATAAAAGGACAGCTCAATGCTTGCTGAAATAGGTCAATTTGCGTTAGCAGTAGCGTGTATGTTGTCACTCTTACAAACTGTTTACCCGCTTTATGGTATTTATGCTCGTCAGCAAACTGCTATCGAATCGGCAAAAATACTGACTGTTCTACAGTTTGTATTTGTTTTATTGTCATTTCTTATTTTAAGTTATCTGTTTCTGGTAAATGACTTTACTGTCACCTATATTGCGACCAATTCTAATTCGGCATTACCCTGGTATTACCGTTTATCTGCAGTATGGGGCGCACACGAAGGTTCATTATTATTATGGGTGTTTTTACTGTCATTATGGAGCACGGCAGTTGCGCTGATGAGTAAACGTCTGCCTATTGAATCGATTGCGAGAGTGCTGGCTGTACTAGGTTTATTATCACTGGGTTTTTACCTGTTTGTTTTATTAACTTCTAATCCATTTTTACGTACCTTGCCATATTTCCCTGTTGATGGACGAGATCTTAATCCACTCTTACAGGATATCGGTCTGGTTGTGCATCCCCCTATGTTATATATGGGCTATGTCGGATTCTCTGTGGCATTTGCTTTTGCTATTGCCGCATTGCTGGAAGGGCGTTTAGATAGTGCGTGGGCAAAGTGGTCTCGCCCCTGGACTATGGCTGCTTGGGTTTTCTTAACCTTAGGAATCGCATTGGGCAGTTGGTGGGCATACTCTGAATTAGGTTGGGGTGGTTGGTGGTTCTGGGATCCGGTTGAAAATGCTTCATTTATGCCTTGGATTGCAGGTACTGCGTTAATTCACTCGTTAGCCGTTAGTGAAAAACGTGGCGTTTTTAAATCATGGACTGTTTTATTGGCGATTAGCGCATTTTCATTAAGCCTTCTAGGCACATTTTTAGTGCGTTCAGGGGTGCTTGTTTCTGTGCATGCATTTGCCAGTGATCCCGCTCGCGGTCTATTTATATTAGGCTTTTTGATCCTGGTGATCGGTGGTTCATTATTACTCTATGCTGTGCAAGCCGCAAAAGTAAAAAGCCGTGGACGTTACCGTCTGCTTTCGCGTGAGAGCTTGTTACTAAGCAACAATATTTTCTTGATTGCAGCATTAATCGTTGTTTTGTTAGGCACCTTGTTGCCGCTTATCCATAAAGAGATCGGCCTGGGCAGTATTTCAATCGGCGAACCTTTCTTTAATCGTATGTTTAGTGTACTGATTGTACCATTTGCACTGTTTTTAGGTGTTGGCCCTTTAGTGCGTTGGAAGCGTCAAAATCTATCAGAATTAATTAAACCGCTTGGCAGCTCTCTTGTCGCTACTATTGTACTCACACTGTTATTTTTAATTTTATTTGCCTCTCATTTTACCTGGCTTGCGCTGTTAGGTGTATTCCTTGGTTTTTGGGTATTAACAACAACCTGCTATGAGCTTTATTTACGGGCAACACATCGCTTTACTCTATTTAAAGGTTTAAGCAAGCTAGGCAATAGCCATTGGGCGATGAGTTTAGGTCATGCCGGTTTTGCTGTGATGGTAATGGGGATTACCATGACTCAAAATTATTCAATTGAGCGGGATGTGAAATTAGCTGTGGGAGAGAGCATAGCTTTTGAACATTACGATTTTCATTTTGATGCAATACAAGCCTTAAATGGTCAAAATTATACGGGCAGTATGGGCATATTTACGGTGCGTAAAGATCAAAACCTGATAGCAACGATGCAGGCTGAAAAACGTATTTATACAGTGCAGAGAATGCCCATGACCGAAGCGGCAATTGATGCTGGTTTTACCCGTGATTTGTATATCGCGATGGGTGAAATGTTACCAGATGGCGCATGGGCGGTACGAATTTATTACAAACCATTTATACGCTGGATCTGGTTTGGTCCTTTGATGATGTCATTCGCAGGGATACTGATGATGCTGGATCGCCGTTATCGTATTAAGAAGGTCGAAAAACCGTTACAGGAGAACTGTTAAGCATGGCTAATACACGTAAAATAATCACTTTATCGGTACCGTTAATCATCTTTTTTGTGGTCTGTTTTTTTCTCTTTAAAGGCTTGTACTCTGATCCTCGAAAATTAGATTCAGCACTGATAGGCAAAAGTGTTCCTGAGTTTACTCTGCAGGATATTTATAATCCTGAAAAACAGTACGATGCTTCGATTTTTAAAGGGCAAAAAATGTTACTTAATGTGTGGGCTACCTGGTGCCCTACATGTTATGCCGAGCATAAATTCTTAAATGAATTAGCAGGACAAGGTATTTATATCATAGGTATGAATTACAAAGATAACCGTCCCAAAGCGATCAAATGGTTAACCGATCTTAAAGATCCTTATCAAATAAGCTTGTTTGATAAGAATGGAATGTTAGGACTTGATCTTGGTGTTTATGGCGCACCGGAAACCTACTTGATTGATAGCAAAGGCATTATTCAATACCGCCATGTAGGCGCTCTGAATGAAAAAAATTGGCGGAATACTGTATTGCCTCTATTTAATGAGATGGAGTAAATGATGCGATTAATTTCATTGCACGCTTATTTAAGCCCGATTTTTGTTTTACTGTTGTGTTTTATCAGTAGTTCGGCCAATAGTGCTATTGATACTTTTGAATTTGATAGCACAGAACAGGAGCAGCTTTTTCATGATTTAAGTAAAAAGCTGCGTTGCCCGAAATGTCAGAACCAAAATATTTCCGATTCAAATGCTCAACTTGCAAAAGATTTACGTAATAAAACCTACGAATTAGTCAAGCAGGGTAAAAATGAAGAGCAGGTTGTTGATTATATGGTTGCCCGTTTTGGTAACTTTGTGCGTTACGATCCGCCGATGACACCCGCTACTATCTTCTTATGGCTAGGCCCGCTTCTTTTTATTTTACTTGGTTTCTATTTTTTATACGGTCAAATAAAGAAACAGAATAAACCCGAACAGCAATTAGATTTGCAAGAGGCAAAGCGTTTACAAAAAATTCTGGGTAAAAAAACAGCGGCCGATGAAAAGCTTAAACAGGGGAGTAAGAAATGATTTTACAGTTTTGGTTAGGCGCTATATTGCTACTTATTATTGCTTGCGTTGTATTTGTTTCTCCTTTTATTTTTCAGAAAAAGCAATTCGTTAAAACTGAAAATGAGTTAAATCGTAATCTGCTTAACCGTGACTTATATGAGATCCGTTTAGCTGAACTTGAGCAGGATGAACAGCAAGGTCTTATTATCGATAAAAAGAAAATAATTACCGAGCTGCAGCATAATTTACTCGACGATACAGTTCAACAGCAGGTAAAAAAAGAGTTCACAAAAAACAAAATGTTATGGTTACCCGGTTTACTGGTGTTGATTTTAGGCAGTGTTAGTCTGTACTGGTCGGTGGGTTCATATCAGCAAGTAGATAACTGGCAAAACGTATTACAACGATACCCTGCGCTGCAGAATAAACTGTTTAATGATTCGAGTAGTCGTCCAAGCGATCAAGATTTACGAGACATTATGTTAGGTTTGCGCACGCATCTTACAACTCAAGCTGATGACGCTGATGGTTGGTTATTGTATAGCCGTTTGGCAATGGTATTTAAAGATGCCGAGCTGGCCTTAAATGCAGTAAAAAAAGCTTATTTATTAGATTCTGATTCAATTGATATCCGTCTTGTATATATTCAACTTAAAATGCAGATGGGGGATCAATACTCTCGGAATCAAGCTGAGGTTATGCTGGTTAAGCTATTAAAAGATCAGCCAGATGAACTTGAAGCTTGGTCAATGTATGCTTTTATGGCACTGGAAAAACAAGATTTCAGTTCTGCAATTCAACGTTGGCAAAAAATGCTCACCTTAGTTGATGAAAATTCCGAACAAGCTGGGATTTTGCATGACAGTATCGCCTATGCAAAAAATCAGATGACGGGTGCGACAAAAACAACACCAGCGCTTGAACATTCACCGACAGTTGAAAACAGTGCGCAACAGAGTGTGATTGCGCCGCTAGGTGAAACTTACCAGGTTCAAGTTTCAATTGCTGAAAAAGTTAACCTTCCTGAAAATGGTTTCTTGTTTGTTTTTGCGCAACGAGTTGACTCTGCAATGCCTGTTGCTGCACTGAAAATGAAGATCACCAGCTTCCCTGTTACCGTTGAACTCTCGGATGCTAATTCCATGATGGAAGGGGATAAGTTAAGCGCCCAGCCGGAGTTTATTATCAAAGCACGTATTTCCTTAGACGGTAGTATCACTTCCGGGACGTGGCAAGGGCAAACTGAGGTAATAAAAGCAGGCGAAAAGAGCCCTATTAAACTACTTGTTTCGCAACCATTATAAAACACACGCTTATCTGGCAATAGGCGTATGTTTTTTATTTGGAGTGTGACTGTTTTTTAATTATACTTGTTTTATCTCTTTTTTAGGTGAATCTTACTCTTCTATGCTAACGCGAATTTGTTTTGTTTTTCTTTTACTGTTTTCCAGCTTTTCTTCTGCACAAACGGTAAATGGTGATCCTCAGTATCAAATGAGCGATCCTGTTGAACCTGTCAACCGTCTTATCTGGGATTTTAATTACCAGGTTTTAGATGCTTATATATATCGTCCGGTAACACAAAGTTATGTTGATTGGGTACCGACGGGAGGGCGTAAAGCCATTAATAACTTCACATTAAATTTTGAAGAGCCATCGACCATGGTCAATAATTTAATCCAGTTGGATTTTAAAAATTCAGCCGGTGCGCTGTTTCGTTTTTCTGTTAATTCTACATTCGGAATCTTGGGGTTCTTTGATTTAGCGGATAAGATGGGGATTGAACGGCGTCGTGAGACCTTTTCTAATGTGCTTGGGCGTTGGTCTGTGCCCAATGGGCCCTACTTAATGCTTCCTGTGCTGGGGCCTAGAAGTACCCGAAAATTAGTGGGTAGTTTTGTTGATGGTTTATATTTCCCGGTCAGTTACCTTACTTTTTGGCAAAATCTCGGTCTTTGGGGGCTTGATGGTTTAGATAAACGTGAAAGCCTGTTAGGGCAAGAGCCTCTCCTTGAGCAGTCACTTGATCCTTATATCTTTGTTAAAGAAGCCTATATCCAATATGAAGCATTTAAGTTTTATTCAAAGAGTGAAGATATAAACCGACTTATGGAAGAAAAATCAGAAGGGAAAGAAGAGGTGATTGATGCTGATTTAGAGGAGTTTATGGATGAGATAGATTGAGCCATTTCCCAGCTTAAATCCAACAGCTACACTATGACAATAAATATTTTTAAACTAACCTTAGGAGGTTAAGTGTCTAACATTAATTTAATTACCATTGATGGTCCAAGTGGATCAGGTAAAGGTACGGTTTGCCATATTTTAGCAAAAAAACTTAATTGGAATCTGCTTGATAGTGGCGCACTGTATCGAATTTTGGCGTTTGCTGCACTGCAGGAAAAAATAAGCTTAGATGATGCAGATAAATTATCTAAATTAGCGCTAAACTTACAAGTATCCTTTGAGTCGAATGGTGTTGGCGTTGATACCTTATTAGCTGGTGAAAACGTTGGTGATAAATTACGAACTGAGACAGTGGCACAGGCAGCGTCACAAGTTGCGTCAATGCAAGTGGTTAGAGATGCTTTATTAGCGCGCCAAAAGGCGTTTCGACAAGCGCCCGGCTTGATTGCTGATGGACGAGATATGGGCACTGTGGTTTTTCCTGATGCCCCTGTGAAGGTGTTTTTAGACGCCAGTGCTGAAGAGCGCGCACAACGCCGTTTTAATCAGTTGCAAGAAAAGGGTTTTAATGTTAGCATCGCGCAAATTTTAAGCGAAATCAAAGAACGAGATTTTCGTGATCGAAATCGTGCTGTTGCGCCGTTAAGGCCGGCAGAAGACGCATTAGTGATCGACTCAACATCATTAACAATTGATGAGGTTGTGAATCAGGTTCTTGAGCTGACTAAGCTGAAATTAAATTTGGCAGGGGAATAATCTCCTGCTGTTAAAAACACTGCTTTATGGATGAAGTGGTTATCTTTCTTGCCTCCCTTACTAATGGATTGTGAGTGGTTGTATAAAATAAGTGTGAATAAATAGATGATGGAATCTTTTGCTGAACTATTTGAAGAATCTCTTCAACAGGTAGAAACTCGCCCGGGTACGATTGTTAAAGGTACAATCGTAGGAATTCGTAACAACCTAGTATTCGTTGATGCTGGTCTTAAATCTGAAGCTGCAATCCCAGCTGAAGAATTCAAGAACGCTGCTGGCGAAATCGAAGTTGCTGTTGGCGATGTATGTGATGTAGCACTTGACGCGGTTGAAGATGGTTTCGGTGAAACTAAACTTTCTCGTGAAAAAGCGAAACGTCATGAAGCTTGGATCCAGCTTGAGAAAGCATACGAAGACCAAGAAACTGTTATCGGTGTTATCAACGGTAAAGTTAAAGGTGGTTTCACTGTTGAATTAAACGGTATTCGTGCATTCTTACCTGGCTCATTAGTTGACGTACGTCCTGTACGTGACACTGCTCACCTTGAAAACAAAGATATTGAATTCAAAGTGATCAAACTTGACCAGAAACGTAACAACGTTGTTGTGTCTCGTCGTGCTGTTATCGAAACTGAAAACAGTGCAGAACGTGAAGAGCTGCTTGAAAATCTTCAAGAAGGTCAAGACGTTAAAGGTATCGTTAAAAACCTAACTGACTACGGTGCTTTCGTAGATCTAGGTGGTGTAGACGGCCTGTTACACATTACAGATATGGCTTGGAAACGCGTTAAGCACCCAAGTGAAATCGTAAACGTTGGTGATGAAATCAACGTTAAAGTACTTAAGTACGACCGTGAGCGCACTCGTGTATCTCTAGGTCTTAAGCAGCTTGGTGAAGATCCATGGGTAGCAATCGCTAAGCGTTACCCTGAGTCAACTCGTCTAACTGGTAAAGTTACTAACTTAACTGATTACGGTTGTTTCGTTGAGATCGAAGAAGGTGTTGAAGGTCTAGTTCACGTTTCAGAAATGGATTGGACTAACAAAAACATTCACCCGTCTAAAGTTGTTAACCTTGGTGATACAGCTGAAGTTATGGTTCTTGATATCGATGAAGAACGTCGTCGTATCTCTCTAGGCCTTAAACAGTGTAAAGCTAACCCATGGGAAGAGTTCTCTTCAACTCATGATAAAGGTCAGAAAGTTTCTGGTAAGATCAAATCTATTACAGATTTCGGTATCTTCATCGGTCTTGACGGCAACATTGACGGTCTGGTACATCTTTCTGATATCAGCTGGGATGTTGAAGGCGAGAAAGCAGTATTAGAGTACAAAAAAGGCGACGAAATCGAAGCTGTTGTACTACAAGTTGATCCAGAGCGTGAACGTATCTCTCTAGGTATCAAGCAAATTGCTGCTGACCCGTTCAATAATTACTTAGCAGAAAACAAGAAAGGGTCTATTGTTGTAGGTACTATTTCTGAAGTTGATGCTAAAGGTGCAACTGTTACTCTTGCAGATACTGTTGATGGTTACATCCGTGTTGCTGATATCTCACGTGACCGTATCGAAGATGCATCTACAGTGTTAAAAGCTGGTGAATCTGTTGAAGCTAAATTCGTTGGTGTTGATCGTAAAAACCGCGTAATTAGTCTTTCTATTAAAGCGAAAGATGAAGCTGACGAGAAAGAAGCAATTGATACATTAAAACAACAAGATGAAGCGAGCATGGGTAATGCAATGCTTGACGCGTTTAATGCTGCTAAAGGCAAATAATTAATAAGGTGGTAGTTTACTACCACCATTGATTAGCATTAACTGGAGTCGGTTTACTGCATTCATTTATGAAAACGAGGTAAGTTATGACTAAGTCTGATCTGATTGAAAGACTAACCAGCAAGCACTTTCAATTGTCGGTTAAAGAAGTTGAGGAAAGTGTAAAAGAAACACTAATGTTAATGACCAATTCACTTGCTAATGGTGAGCGAATTGAAGTTAGAGGCTTTGGCAGTTTCTCATTACATTTTCGAGCCCCGCGCGTTGGACGTAATCCCAAAACGGGAGAGAAAGTTGAACTGGGTGGCAAGTATGTTCCTCATTTTAAACCTGGCAAAGCATTGAGAGAGCGAGTAAATGCCGCAAATGCTTAATTAAAAATGGTGCTTTTATAGCACCATTTTTTTTGCCCGTTAGTTAATAATTAAAACAAAATATTCAAACTATTCATATCAATGATTTATTCCCAAATGTATTTATAATACACTGCTACATTCATACTTTTCTTTTAGGTGTTACCATGAAACGCTTCCTGACTTTAATTGTAACTGTATTGCTGTTTGCTGTTGCTGTTGTGCTCGGTTTAAAAAACCAACAATTCATTAATGTTAACTATCTAATAGCACAAAGTGAAATGCGCCTTGCTACGCTATTGGCAATCATATTTATGCTGGGTTTTGTTGTTTCGGCTATTTTTGCCACACTGTTTTATTTTAAATTGAAAATGAAAAATAGGCTGTTACGCAAACATAATAAAAAACTGTGTAAAGAGCTTGATCAGTTACGCATCGCACTTACATTTGAAAAAGATTAATTTTTAGTGCAAGAGATATTCTTCCTTTTACTCCCTGTTGCAGCCTTTTACGGCTGGTATATGGGGGTGCGCAGTGTACATCAGAAAAATCAGAAAAAAGGCAATAAGCTCAGTCGCGATTATGTAAAAGGTTTGAATTTTCTATTAAGCGAGCAGCCCGATAAAGCGGTTGATCATTTTATCGCTCTATTAGAAGTTGATAATGAAACGATTGAAACCCATCTTGCCTTAGGTAATCTATTTCGCCAACGTGGTGAAGTTGAACGTGCTATTCGTATTCATCAAAACTTAATTGCCCGCCCTGCATTAACGCGAGAACAAAGAGACTTAGCACTGTTGCAGTTAGGTAAAGATTTTTACCAGTCTGGTTTGTTTGATCGCAGCGAAGAGATATTTATTCAGTTAAAACAATCCCCTGAATACCGAGAAGTTGCGTTTGAAAATCTTTTGCGAATTTATCAGCAGCTTAAAGAGTGGAAGGATGCCGTTTTAGTGGCAGAAACATTAAATAAACTGTCTAAAGGCAAAACCAATAGAAGAACCTTATCTTATCTGTACTGCAGTTTGGCTGAACAGTTAAAAAAAACCAGCGAAGAAAAACAAAAAATTAAACTTTATCAAAAAGCACTGGCTGTATTTCCTCGATGCATTCGCGCAACTATTGCACTGTCTGATTATTATGAGCAGCAAAATAAACCTGAAAAAGCATTACAAACTTTGCAGTCAATACCTGAAGTAGATATCGATTTTACTGAAGTGATTTTAGACAAGCTGTTAGCACTACATCAGCAGCTCGGCAGTGAAAAGGAGTTAATCTCTTACCTGTATCATGTTGTCAGCTTAGGTGGTGGGGCCAGTGCGGTTGTGTTGTTATCTAAATTGATTGCTAAATATCAAAGTATCGATAAAGCGCAGGCATTTATGTTACAAGAGTTGCGACGTAACCCGACGATGAAAGGTTTTAATCATTTAATGACTTACCATTTGCGATTGGCTGAGTCGGAAAATGAAAAAGAGAGTTTATCTTTCCTGCGCAAATTAGTATCAGAACAAATTATGCTTCGTCCACAATATCGCTGTCAAAAATGTGGCTATTCAAGTAAAAAGCTATTTTGGTTGTGCCCTTCCTGTAGAAGCTGGGGAAGGATCAAACCCATACGTGGATTAGATGGCGAGTAATATCAATTCCTGTTCGATATTGGAACTAGAAATAAAGTTAAAAGTTAAAAGAGGAAATTAAATGAGCCAGTTAGTCGATCCAAAAGTAGTTATCGCCTTAGATTATGCCGATAAGCAGCAAGCATTAGATTTTATCAATCAACTTGATCCTACTAGTTGTCGTTTAAAAATCGGTAAAGAGATGTTTACCCATTTTGGTCCTGACTTTGTAAAACAGCTAGTCGCTAAAGATTTTGATCTGTTTTTAGATCTTAAGTTCCATGATATTCCCAATACCGTTGCTAAAGCTGTTAAAGCGGCTGCTGATCTGGGTGTGTGGATGGTTAATGTTCATGCCAGTGGTGGCCGCCGCATGATGGAAGCTGCTAAAGCAATTCTCGAACCTTATGGTGATAAAGCTCCGTTATTAATTGCGGTAACTGTTTTAACCAGTATGGATCAGTCCGACTTAAAAGAGTTAGGCATTGAGCTTTCACCAGCCGAGCAAGTTAAGCGCCTGGCAATATTAACTAAATCATCCGGGCTTGATGGCGTTGTCTGCTCTTCTCATGAAGCAGAGGAGTTAAAAGCTTTATTAGGTGCAGACTTTAAACTGATCACCCCGGGTATCCGTCCTGCAGGCTCAGATGCGGGCGATCAGCGTCGTATTATGACGCCTAAGCAAGCCGTAGATGCTGGCTCTGATTATCTGGTCATTGGTCGCCCGATTACCCAGGCTGAAAATCCAGCACAGGTATTAAATGAGATAAACGCAACCTTAGTTTAATTATCTAAAGAATTTTTATTAAGAACATGAATCGTTTGTGAAAATTTGCAAGTGCGACTTTAGTCACGCCACTAAAGTCGCATCTCCCAAAACATATTATAAATGTCATGCCTTACTGTGAATGCAATTACTAGCGGGTTTTAAAACCTGCTTTTTATTATTGGAACTGTTTAATGAAAAAAATTGATATTAATAGGTATAAAGCTGAGTTTATGGAAAAATTTGCTTTTGATTTTAAACAGTGGATGTCGCCGGCGATTCGAGATTATTACTCATTATTTATCAAAAAAGCGCACAATAATAAAACTCAACTGCTTTCTTGGGTTAAAGAGTATTCCATCTTAAAAGATGGGCGTTCAATCAATGTGGCGCAAAAACCCGTGCAGCTTTCACCGGAAGCTCGAGAGCTTTTTTTGCAGTTACAAGCGCAAATAGGTGAAGAGGTACATGTCGGTGATTGGCTAACCATTTCCCAACAGCGAATTGATCAATTTTCTGCTGTCACTGAAGA
>JABXKR010000259.1 GCA_013619145.1 Psychromonas sp.
TGCCGAAGTTGTTGAACCTGAGATACCTGCAGCCCAAAGATAGGGAGAAACAGTAAACTGCCAGTTATCATCAGCCATAACATGAGTTGTTATTAGTGTTGTAGATAATATAGCGATGCTCAATGCTGCTTTTTTCATAATGATCTCGACTTAATAATAATTCTTGATTGATAGTTAGTTATTTAATGCAGCTAGTATTTATTATTTCGAGCAAGGCCGCGACGTATAGGAGATATTCATATTTGATAGAACGAAGCGGGGCAACGCACATAGTTAATAAATTCACTGTGATAAGCTTCCCCTAATGCTTCCCTTTCATAAGGAAAAAATATGCAAGAGCCGTTAAATGGAATCAATCTTAATCTATTCATGATATTAAAAGCTCTGGTGAAAACCCAAAACACTTCGCAAGCTGCTGAGTTATTAGGTTTATCACAACCAAGTGTGAGCCGGGGGTTAGAAAAATTAAGAGAGCAGTTTGGTGAGCAACTATTCATTCGTAAGGCACACGGTGTTCAGGCTTCTGAAATGGCTGTTCAACTCGCAGAAGCAACCGAACAAATGCTGCTGCCTATTAACCGTGTATTAAGAGATTATCAAGAATTTGATCCAAAAACCTATCATGGAGAGCTTTCTATTGTTGCTTCTAACTTTGTACTAAACCTATTTGGAGGAGAGCTTTTCAATCACTTAAAAAAAACATTTCCAGCTGCCAAATTAAGTATCACTTACTGGACTGATTACACCATCAAAGAGATGCTCAACGGTCAATATGATTACTGTATTCGTTTACAAGAAGAGCCACTGCCGCAGGATATTTTTTGCCAAAAAATACATAGTTGTAATAATGTAATTATTGCCAGAAAAGAGCATCCTGTTTTATCGAAAAGTTCAAAATGGCAGGACATTCATGAGTTAGCACTTATTAATGCTCAACCTCATCTAAATAGTAGTAAATCAATTTTAGAAAACAATTATTCAACACTGGGTTACCAAGCGAATATTCAGCTGACAACCAACAACATTATGGTCGCTAATGAATATTTAAAAAGTTCAGATGCTATGATGTATGCCCCGCAGCCGATTATCAAGTTGTTAAGCGACCTGCAGCAGTACCCGCTGCCGCCGCTAGATGTAAGCCGCCAGCAAACCCATTTTGTGGGTGGTTATTTACAAACACGCCGCAACTACCCTATGTATAAGTTGTTACATAAACAGATTAAAAAAATGTTCAGCCAGCTATAACCGTCTCATTCATCACAGTGCCATTCGGATCAGGTCTTTAGTTTTGAATTTTCAGAAAAGTAGATAAAAGACACTGGGTCAAGATTAAAGAGCTGGCCCTCAAAATCCTGTTTGAGCAGGTGAAATGGGCTGTTAATGAGTTAAAAGAGAAAACGAGGGCAGAGTAAAATAAGTTGGTAATTTTACTCTGCCCCATTTGTTTAATTATTATTGCTTGATGATGCCGCCAACACGCCATGTTTGGTCAAACCATGCTTGCTTAGGACCATACAAGCGGAAGATAGTGGACCAAGATTTACCTTTTAATGTTTTAACATAGTTACTTTCTTTTACACCTTCAGGCTGCGATGGGGAAAAGTGGATTGTATAGGATCCGTCTTTATTGGGTTGAACATCAAAACCAATCACCCCTGATTTCTCTCCATTTACAATCATTGAGCGAGTTTGCACGTCGTAGGCACAGCACTAGATAATCAAGGAGTGTCTGTGCACCGAGAACAGTTCAACCATTCTCAAAAATACCCACAATCGCTAATTTCCCGAAAGTGAGCCAGATAAATTAAATTGCAACACGATATTAGAGTAAATAATCTATCTCGCTTTGTGCCCCTTTCCGTCTTAGGAAGCTAACAAAATGCCCCTATGACGACTTAGAAACTACACTTTGAGGCTAAAATCAGCGGACCATAACACTCCTGCAACTCTATAAGCATCCTGCGTTTTCCGTAGGTTGCATCCATATCATAATGCACTTGTTTCATCGCCGCTTCTAGCTTCACTTTTTCAGTATTGATAGCTTTGAGCTTCGCGCGATAATAAAACGTACTTGCAGGAAGCGATAAACAGCGACATATCTGCTGAACCTTATTTCCAGCCTTCTTCAGCTTTAACGCAATTTGTTGCCGTTGTTCATTTCCATAGCGAAGAAGGCTGACGCTTTTTTAGTAATTGATTGTCACTTTGTA